>NZ_JAUSCG010000109.1 GCF_030651615.1 Methanocalculus sp. | reverse complement strand
AAGACCTGATCCGCAGAAAGGGTAAAATCACCCTGCCGATAGGAGAGAGACTCTGCTGAAAGCTCCATTTCATATCCTCTTTACTGTTCCATGAGAGAGTTCTATCACCTGATCAGTTGCCTTTACAATCTCCCGGTACTGGCTGCTCTGGAGGAGATACTTAGGAGGATCTGATCGTATCGCCTCCTGCACCTGCCGGGCGGTCTCCCTGTCAAGATGAGAGTCTGCCTCATCTATGACAAGGAGGAGCGGATCAGTTACAATGGCACATGCAAGAGCAACCAACACCTTCTCTCCTCCTGAGAGAGAACGGGTGGTCCGCGATAAGAGTGGTGTGATCTGAAGTCTCTCTGCGATTATTGCAGTTCGCAGATTAATCTCATCCATCGGCCTCCGCCGGAATCTGAGGGGAGCTGCAATCTCATCAAATACTCGTTCAAAGAGAATATTTCTATCAGGAAACTCAGATACCCATCCGACCTCGGTTTCCCGTGGCAGCATACCGTCAATTCTGACCGATCCCATGTCAGGAGTGATCAGACCAGCACAGATTGAGAGGAGGGTGGTCTTACCCGAACCATTCGGTCCGAGTACTGTTGTCACTCCTTCCTTAAGTGAGAGGTCTGATAGTGCCAGGATACGATGGTGAAGATTGGTGATGCGAATCATGCGACTCTTTTTCCAATGATGAGTGCTGCAGCAGCCTTCAGGATATCGCCAGGGATATAGGGGATAACTCCGATCATAACCGCAGCGGCAAACGGCATTCCTGTAGAGAGAGCAAGCCATGCCGATCCAAAAGCATAGATGATAAGACTTGCAAGGGCGACACCGGCAATACCTGCATAAACAGATCTCTTTTCTAGGAAGAGACCGGCGATCAGGGCTGCGGGGAGAAATCCGATTATATATCCTCCGGTGGGGCCGAGCAACACCCCGATACCGGCCGTTCCATTATGAAAGATCGGTAGATTGCAGAGGCCAAGGAGTATAAACAGACCCACAGGAAGGACTGCGTAACGTTTCATCACCACTGCTGCCAGCAGAATAAAGAGTGTCTGGAGCGTAAATGGCACAAGAGGAAGGAATGGAATCGCAATTGAGATCCAGCCTCCAAGCGCAATCAATGTGGTGAAGGTAGCTGTCTTTGTCAGAACTCGTGAGTACTCAATATTACCATACATCGTCAACCCGATCATAGTTTGCAGGTTGACAATAAAAAAATGGTGGTATTATTAGAGGATGTGGCAATCTCCGGCGATTACCCGCTCAATCTTACCATTATCCTTTCTGATAATCAGAGCGCCATGATCATCGATATCTATCGCCTCACCTTCGAAGGTCTTCTTCAGGGTTCTGATCTCCACCCTGTGTTCAAGTGTGCAGGAGAGACTCTTCCATTCACGTGTTAAAGCCTCATATTCATTCTTTTCAACAAGGGTATAGCGCCGTTCAAACTCAGTCAGGAGACGCGCGAGGAACTTTGCCCGATCGACCTCATATCCCAGTTCCTCTGAGATTGAAGTGACCTCACGGTTTAGAACCGGCATAAGTTCCGCTACAGAGACATTTACATCAATTCCAATGCTGAGGAGGCAATAGTGGATGACATCAGCTTCAGCAGAGAGCTCAAGATGCATTCCGGCAACTTTTTTATCACCAATAAAGATGTCGTTTGGCCATTTGATCAATGCCCCGATATCATACTCTTTCCGTATGGCCCGTGCAACCGCAACCGATGCAGCCATCATGATCATGAATGCGCTTGATATCGGGATCGATGGTCTGATGACAATCGTCGTCCAGATGCCGCCAAACGGCGATGCCCATGAGCGTCCGAGCCGACCGATTCCACCAGTCTGCTCTTCTGCAATGATCACAAGCCCATCTCCTGCATCCCGCTCGATCTCCCGGATCATCTGTTTGCCAAGCCAGATTGTTGATGGTGTGCTTGCAACATAGTGGATGTCAGATCCGATCCTCTTCGTCCTGAGATGTCGTTTGATCTCATAGGGGAGAAGTTTTGTAGTCCTCTGTATGAGATGATACCCCTCTTTTGGGGATGCCTCTATCTCATAACCGAGGTGACGTAGCTCTTCGATATGCTTCCAGACAGCAGATCTGCTGATGCCAAGCTCTTCACTTATCTTTTCTCCAGAGATTTTTTCCTCATGACGGTCAAGGATCTTCAGAACGTTAAACGCTGCACTTGTCATCGCGATTACCTTTTTGCACTGCTCTGTTCGGTTACTATTGGGCAGGGATCTGCCCCACATACCTGACGAAGAATAAATGACTGATGTTCCATGAGTGTTGCCAGGTCAAAGATGCCGGTTATATCAACAACTCCGATTGCACCGATTGCTTCTCCTTCATTATCACGAATTGGAGCAACAACGACGGGAATACCTTTGTATGGCCCCTCAGTCGGTCTTTTTTTTATCAGATGATTCATTGCGACTGCCTCTTCAAGAACCGGTCCATTGTAGGCTCTGTCTATCACCTTTCCCTCTTCGATCCGGATACCAGGTTTGTCTGCAGACTTAGCAGTCATAGGAAGACCTGAAAGAATAGAATGAATTGTCATCAGGATCGGTTCGAGATCATCGGCAGAAGAATCCCGGGCAATGGTATATCGATGCATAATGGAACCCTAACATCCATAACTGTTCCAGCTAAAAGAAGTTTTCCCTTCTGCATGAACAGAAGGTTGCAAGAAATGCTCTGGATGGGTATTCATGCGCTGTTGTCAGAACCACGCGGCCGGAGCCGACAGCCTCATCGATGAGAACAGGATGCCCATCTTGTGTTACTGCAACAGCATCTCCTTCATAATCGGTGAAGTATCCGTCACATTCGAAGGCATCCAGATCATACCCCTCAAAGAGTATGGTCGATTGCCCCTCTCTTCTGATGATGAGAGGCTGCGGACCATAATGAAAATGGTAGCGAACGGTAAAAGGGAGCCAGTCATAACAGTCAGGTACAGCACCACCTCCTCCAAAGACGATGATCTGTCCACCAGATCTGATGAAACGCTCCATACGGCTCTTTGTTGCACGGAGGGCTGGGAGGACGCGTGAGTAGTCTTTGTTAGCAAAACCGGTCGGGATAATGAGTGTGCCAAATGAGCCGCGATAGAATGGGGCTGCAAGCAGGTGCGGCGTCACAAGCTCACATGATCCGACACAGTCTTCCACCAGTCGCTGAAACATGAGTTTATCTTCCCATATAAGGGCGGGAGATCCCCCGTTCATCCTTTGATCACCCCAAGAGGCATCAATTGCACAACGATCCGCGAGAGCCCTGCTTCATGAACAACGCGTACCACCTCATCGCTTGACTTGTACATTTCAGGGGCCTCTTCTGCAATAGCATCACCTGAGGGTGCTTTTACTATAATACCACGTTTTTTAAGCTCTGAAGAGATTGCGGCTCCCCGCACGGATTTCTTTGCATCCTTCCTGCTGCTCACCCGTCCTGCTCCATGGCAGGTACTTCCGAATGTCTTCATCATCGCAGTCTCAGTCCCCGCAAGCAGGTACGATGCAGTCCCCATGCTGCCGGGTATAATCACGGGCTGGCCGGTCTTCCGGTAGATGTCAGGTAGTTCAGGCCGTCCTGGCCCAAAAGCCCTGGTTGCTCCTTTACGATGGACGCAGACACGCTGGAGCTTTTCATTGACTGTATGCTCCTCCCATTTTGCAACATTATGTGCAACATCATAGATGAGTGGCATCTCCTTATACGCAATCCCAAAAGCCGACTCAAAGAGGATTCGTACCTGATGAGTGATGATCTGGCGATTGGCCCATGCATAGTTAGCTGCAGCTGCCATAGCACCAAAATAGGCATTTCCTTCGGGAGATGTGAGGGGGGCGCAGGCAAGCTGTCTATCCGAGAGTTTGATTCCATATCGTGTCGATGCCTTTTCAAGACTTTTTAAATGGTCAGTACAGACCTGATGGCCAAGGCCTCGTGATCCACAATGGATCATGCAGCAGACGGTTCCTTCTTCGATGCCAAAGGTCTTTGCCGTCTCTTCATCACGGATATCAGATACCACCTGAAGCTCCAGAAAATGGTTTCCCGAACCGAGCGTGCCGCACTGGGGGATGCCCCTTTTTCGGGCTTTTTCACTCACTCCATCCGGGAAAGCCTCTTTCATGAATCCACCCTCTTCACACCGGACAGCATCTTCGGCAATGCCATATCCTTCTTTGATCGCCCATGTGGATCCGAGGGCAAGGATATCATCAAGTGCTGACCCTGAGAGGCGAAAAGCTCCTTTTGAGCCGACACCTGTCGGGACACTCTCATAGAGCTTCTGTATGATCGATTCACGGTCTCCAAGATCCCTGAGTCTCAGCGGGGTTGTTATCAGCCTGACACCGCAGTTAATGTCAAATCCAACTCCGCCAGGTGATATTACCCCCTCCTCTTCAGAAAAAGCTGCTACACCACCGATTGGAAATCCATATCCCCAGTGAATATCAGGCATACCAAAAGCGTGTCCGATTATTCCGGGAAGTGTGGCAACATTCGCAAGTTGCCGTGCCGCCCCCTCTTCAAGGGTAACACCAAGTTCGTCTGAGAGAAAAAGCCTCCCGGATACCCTCATATCCGGAATGTATCCGACAGGAACCTCCCATTCATGCATCCCGACCTTGTTGATTCCTTGCAGCATCTGTTACACCTCATATGTCAAAGATGATCTCACAGTTAAATTCTGCCCCTTCCTGTCGTATGAAGAGTCCTGAGTATGAGACTCCTTTGATCTCTCTCCCGCCACCATGCCGGTTTCGTTCGAATGGTTCACCACGGATCAATCCTGTAAGACCGCCTTTTGTAAACTGAACAGTCGTTTCACAGACGACAAATGACTCAACCTCAGATATGAAGAGTAGTTCGGAGAGGAACTCCCAGAGGAGCTCTTCTGCGTTTTCTCCATCCACCAGAACGATCTTCTCTGACCGGATGCTGCACTCACCAGGATACAGAATCCCAAACATTGCATTTGCAGCAGAGATAAAGAGCTCTTCCCTGCTCTTAGCCAAAACCCGTATCCTTACGTCCGCAGTATGTTCAAGTTCCTCAAAACTCATCGGAATATCCATGGCCGGAGTACCGTGGGACCATCTGCATATTAATCGTCTGAATCCATTTCACTTGATATCGTGAGACATAAAGGACATGATCTCCGACAGATATGCGGATATCTGTGGATTTCGGGCTTTTAATTGAGACTGGAAGGAGGATAGGACCTCCACAGGATGTACATACCCGAAAGTCGCACCCTCGCTCATGGATATACGCCCTCACATCGTCATTGATCGTGATCTCTGGCGTCTCTGTTGTATCTCCAAACGGTCTCCTCATGTATCTGATTAATGGGAAGGGGTTGAATAAAAATGGTTCTGTTGTGATAGGTTTCAAAAGAAGGTGGGATTATACTAAATCGTAGATACGATACGTGTCATAATCTCAAGATACTGTTCTTTTACCTCATAGACACCGGTTGATCCTTCAGGATTTTTCCGGACATGAAGAATACCAATTCTTGATGCAATAGTCCCAACCATGGATGCAACTGCTTTGATACTGATACTAAAACGTTCGTTTAATCGAGCATGGATATCGGCGATTGTAAGTGAGCGAATGCGTATGAAAATAGTGAGCAACTCTTTTCGAATGCCTGATTTATCTCTGGAAAGATACGCCTTTAAGCGTTCTTCGATCTCCTTTTTAATCTCCCCCGGTGAGAGCATACAGAGATTACAGCGCCGCATATATATATACCTTTTGTTTTTTTGATCATGATGAATTTTTGACGATTCCGCTATCAGATGCCAAAGAAGACCCTCTTTTGATATTAGGACATGATTATGCCGCACATAGAATAACGTCTATACTCATCTTATTTTGTCTAAGGTCGGTATTTTGGAGTTATTTATCCGGGAGTGTAAACAATGTAGAAAAAAATGTTGATACTACCATTCTATGTGACGATGGATACTCCTCTCATAATAACAATGGATCTTCTATATATCTTATTATTATTGTGATGATCGAAGAGAGTTGTATATCAATAAATAATGGTTAAATTCTCTAAAAAAGCATTTTGCCATTTTTTTGGGAAGCTAATAAAACGGGAAGAATCAGGCGCGCTTTATACTCATGTCACCTGGATTCTGGTAGTATCGGTTAATAGTGTCAATTTCCTGGAGAGAAATGGATCTATAGATAATAAAGACAGTATGATGTGTGTATGTCTCAATCCTTTTGAATGGGCAAAGTTGTTATGCCAGAGAGTTTACCTGAGACAATGACGAACGGTTGATGTAATCCACATCACTTTTGAATCGGAGGTGATCATAATTCACGATGAAGTCTGTACAATATGTGGGAGGAAGGCTGTCGGATGCCAGATCTATGGGTGTTGCGGGTCATATGTCTGCTTTGAACATGCAGATAAACATCTGCAGAACCTCCGTCCGGGTGAGAAACTGGATCTGGGCGCATGCTACTTTCTCAGGTTCCCTGAATAAGCCGCTATTGAGCTCCATCCTTTCATTTTACAGGTGCTGGCATATGGTTCTGCTTAGTCGCCAATCCGGCAGGAAGTGATCCTAAATTCTGAAAGTGATCGTTACAGACGGATACAATCTCTCTTCTTCACAACGAGTTATACTGTAAGCCTCCGCTTCATCAACTTCAGGGCAATCAGGAAGAATAACGCTCCCACTCCGATGACCCATAGAATATTGTATAAAATGAGCGGGGAAAACTCTCCAAATGTAATTGCGCGGTTGACGCTTACAACATTCGCAAGCGGAAGAAATCCAAATGCAAAGTACTGGAGTGTCTGGGGAAGTATGGATATGGGGAAGAACGTCCCTGAGAAGAGGAACATCGGGGTAATGAAGAGAAATGCAGGATAGTTGAGTGCATCGATACCCGGTGTGATGGCTGTGAAGCAGATACCAATCGCCGCAAAGAGGAGACCCGCCGGGATCGCAAACGGGATAAGAAGAAGCGATGTCGGCATATCAATAACCCCAAAGAGGAAGAGAACCGGAATCATAAGGGTTGCATAGATTGTGCTTCTGGTCGCCCCCCAGAGAATCTCACCTGTGATCACATCTTCTATTGAGAGAGGAGTTGCGATCATCGCATCAAATGTCTTCTGATAGTACATCCTGACATAGCTTGAGTAGGTGCATTCAAAGAAGGATGAGTACATCACCGATATTGAAACGAGGGCGGGTGCGATGAAGACAGGATAGGAGATTCCGTCCACTTCCTGAATTAGGGCGCCGACACCATACCCAAGAGCAAGAAGATAAAGGACCGGCTCAACGAAAGGGGGGATAAAGTTGACCTGGTATGTCTTCATGAATGCATCCATATTCCGCCGCCATACCGCAATCGATCCCCGTGAGATCTCTGAAAGTCCAAAATATGCCATTATTCACTCCCGTAATGTCCGGCCGGTAAGCTTCAGAAAGACATCTTCCAGGGTCGCTCTCCGGACGGTGACATTCTCAAGGCGACACGACTCCATCAGGGCAGATACGATCTTCTGAGGTGTTCCTGTCTGCACCTGAATGATATCTCCAAAGGTCTCAAAGACGACACCAGCAGTTTCAAGACATGCAATGACATCAGGCGTTGCATTCGCTTCAACGATATCGGTTCCTGCATGTTCTCTTACAAGCTCTTTTGGACTCCCTTCAACGAGAATCTTCCCCTGATCCATAATGACGAGTCTGTCACAGAGGCGTGCCGCCTCATCCAGATAGTGAGTTGTCATCACCAGCGTGCACCCAGTCGATCTGAGATGACGGAGCTTCTCCCAGATGAGGTGTCGTGCCTGTGGATCAAGACCGATTGTCGGTTCATCCAGGATGAGGAGTTCGGGATTATTCATCAGAGCTCTGGCAATAATGAGGCGGCGCTTCATCCCGCCGGACAGAGTCTCGACAGGAACATCTCTCTTCTCTGATAACTGCATAAAGTCAAGGAGTTCATCTGCCCGCTCCTCAGCCAGTCTCTTTTGAATCCCAAAATAACGCGCATAAACCGTGAGATTCATAAATGCAGAGAAGTCAGGATCATGGTTGTTCTCCTGCGGAACAACACCGAGTCTCTGTTTAATCTCTCGTGGATGTGATTCTGCATCCATTCCAAAGACGAAAAGATCACCACTCGTTCTTCTGGAGACGCAATGAACCATCTTCATTACCGTCGTCTTCCCGGCACCATTTGGGCCAAGAAAACCAAAAATCTCACCCTCATAAACAGAAAAATTGATCCCATCGACTGCAACAAGGTTGCCGAACCTCTTCCGAAGCGCTGTTGCAGAGATTACATCCATCATATCCTTCTATCCTTTCAGGTTTTTACCATATTATTCATAACTTTGGCAATGACAATTATGATCGTCTCATATGTGTGTGTGTTCATAGTACCTGGTAGAGTTTAATCATCTTCTATCTGATCCAGGGAGTAATTATGAGTTGGCAGGATATTGCAATTACGGTCATCACGTTCCTCTTGGCGGTCATGCTCATTCCCCAGCTTCAGGATGTCATGCAGCGTGGTGCGGTCATGAATTTCTTTACAGCGAGTTTTACAAGTCTTCTCGCATATATCCTCTGTCTGGTCTTTGCCTCTCTTGGACTCTGGATCTCTGTCATAGGGCAATCCACCGTTGCAACGCTATGGCTGCTTCTCGCGTTCTTCTCCATCAGAAATGTCAGGAATAGCCAATATCCCGACGATTCGCTCTTCTTTGTTGCCTGTGACTTTTTCAGCATCTGGATGATGGGAACTACCTTTGCGATTACCAGTTTTGCACAGAGGCTTTTCAAAAAGTCAGATTAACTCTTCGTTCCCCGTGCAAGTGATATAACAACACCGATGAGGCAGAGACAAGCATATATAATAAATGCCATTCTTTGTGCAAGTATAAGCTCTGCTGCCTGTTTTGTTCCTATCTCAACCGCACCAATGAATACCGTGAAGAGGAAGAGGGTGATACCCATCGATAAGGCCATTCCAAGCAGTCGCATCGTTGCAACCGTTCCTGAGGCAACCCCATATTCAGTCTGACTCACCGATCCCATCACTGCATTGGTATTTGGAGAAGAGAAGAGGGCAAATCCAAATCCAAGGAATAGAAGTGCCAGAATGATGACAGGAATTGAAGTATCAGCTGATATCCCGGCAAGAACAATCAGGCCAAGTGCATTCAGGCCCATACCTGCTGATGCGATAAACTTAGGCTCAATCCTGTCAGAGAGTCTCCCAGCGTATGGGGAGAAGAGTGCCTGCATCAATGGCTGGCTCACAAGGATTAAACCTGCACTTTTCGGATCAAATCCTTTCACTATCTGAAGGTAAAGACTCAGGAGAAACGCAATTGCAAAGGTTGCACTATAGTTGATCAATGCCGCTATATTTGAGAAAGTGAAAACACGGTTCTTTCGGAAGATTCGTACATCAAATACCGGGAAATCTGTCCTGCTCTCATGTCCGAGAAAGATCGGAAGGAGTAAAAACGAGAGGAGGAGAGAGAGTACACCTTCAGTCCGGGTGATAGATGTCATCCCAAAGATACCAAAGAAGACAACACCTGAATAGAGCAGAGCCCCGACGAGATCAAATGGGTGAGGATCGGGGTCAGCCCAGTCTTCACGAATATAATGGGTTACTGCATACATGATAATGATACATAACGGGACAAGGATGAGGAATATACTACGCCATCCGAGGTAATGGGTGAGAAAACCGCCGATTACCGGACCTAACGAGAGGCCTGCATAGACGCCGGTTACATTGATCCCAAGTGCACGCCCGCGTTCCTCTCTTGGAAATACCGATGAGACGATCGCTACAGATGTTCCGAAGATACATGCACTCCCGATCCCCTGAATGCCTCTGAGCGCTATCAGAACAAGGAATGATGGTGAGAATGGGATAAGAAAAGACGAAACTCCAATAATGACAATCCCGGAGATAAAGACCTTCTTCCTCCCATAGATATCACTGATCTTTCCAAGAGGTATCAGGAACATCGCCGAAGATAAGAGATAGATCGTCGGGATCCAGCCGATCAGGATTGCATCAGCTGAGAACTCGACTGCGATCTGAGGGAGGGCGAGGTTTACCATCGAGCCGATGAAAGGTGTCAGAAATGATCCTAATGTGGAAATTATCAGGATGATTCTGAGCCATGATCGGGTCTGTGGTGAGTTCTCTCCCATCTTATCATAATATATTTTAACTCTTCAATTATTAATCTATCTAAATGAAACGAACCACACCTTTATATATTCCCTACGATAACATTACTATAATGCGTGGTGGATGTTTTTTCGCCGGTGAATGCTTTTATCACCTGTAGCGTCGCATCTGTTCTTTTCGCAGACATTCTTCTGAAA
>NZ_JAUSCG010000108.1 GCF_030651615.1 Methanocalculus sp. | reverse complement strand
ATACCTTGTTCCACAATCACCTTATTGCTGGTTTGACCGGCCGCCTGGTATTAACCGGATCATCGGTATTCCATGGACTGCCAGGATTCTGTATCCTCAGATATTCAGCGATATGGATATGACTGCCCTCACAAAGGAGTTCTATCTGAAGTTTTATCATTACGAGCTTTCTGAAGACGAATTGAACAGTCTGCTGGTCCCCTCCCTCAGAGGATACACGGTGAATGAAGATGCAGCTAAATATTACCTGGAAGAGTATCCGGTCTGAAAGACCGGAATGTACACTCTATAGAACCACTTGGATACGAATAACGAACAGGTCTGCTATTGCCCCTAAAAAGGTTATTGGATGTGAACTATGAGAGAATCAAAAAATAATCTCTTTGATGATAGCTGTGCGAACAAAATGAATGCTATTGCGAAAGGTCCTTTTGCACCGATATACCCGGTGATTGCCGGTCAGATCAGGGATATCTGTGGGATTACCTGTGGGTCATGTATCGATATCGGTTGTGGACCTGCCCATCTTTCGATGGCAGTTGCAAAGGTGAGTGAACTTGCAATTGATGCGGTCGATACATCACCCGATATGCTTCTGCTTGCACGGGAGAATATCGGGGACGCTGGGTTATCCGAAAGGATACGGCTTGTCAATGGTGATGTTCATGTCCTTCCCTATGAGGATAGCTCAATCGATCTCATCATCAGCAGAGGTTCGCTCTTCTTCTGGAATGATCTGGATAAAGCCTTTTCAGAGATCTACCGGGTTCTTGGCGTCAATGGCAGGACATTTATTGGAGGGGGTTTTGGAACTCCTGCTCTGAAAGAGAGTATTTTCCATCAGATGCGATCAATAGATACCGATTGGGAGAAGAATGCGGAAGAACGGCTGAAATTACAGCAGTCCGATGTGATCCCAAAGGCACTTGACGCAGCCGGTGTAACTGCATATGATATTCGCCGTGATCTGGCTGGATTCTGGATTGTGATGAGGAAGTGATCTCCAGTGCGTTGTACTCTATGTGAAGTTGGCTGCGAGATCAGGGAAGAAGGTTTTGGGAGATGCAGAATGTACACAACTGACGGTTCTTCCATCATTGAGCGTTTTCCTGATTCATTCCTTGCGGCTGCTCCTATCTCTATTGAGACACTGCCCATGCTTCACTTCTCTCCCGGCGGTACATTTCTTCAGGTTTGTACTGTCGGCTGCAACCTCACATGTCCTGGTTGCGTCTCTGAGGTGCTTGTACATCATGCCGAGTCACTTGGAAATTCAGGGAATGCTCTGAGAACAGATGATATCATCAAAATGGCTCTTGAAGAGGGATGTATTGGGATAGCCTTTGCGTTAAATGATGTCATCGTCTCGTTGCCTACCTTCTGCAGACTTGCTGAAGCAGCACACCAGAATGGATTGCTTATTGGCTGTTCAACAAACGGGTATATGACAGAAGAATCAGCTGCTGCTCTCCTGCCATTGATTGACTTTGCTAATATCGGCTTAAAGGGATCGAGCGATGAACGGTACAGATCCTGCGGTGCAAAAAGTGCAGACCCGGTTTTTCGTACACTACGTCAGTTCTATCAGGGTGGCGTTCATGTTGAGGTATCCCTTGTCTCAATGCATGGCGGGGAGCATGAGGTGATCCGCGCAGCTGAAAAAATTGCTGCAATCTCTCGAGGAATTCCTCTTCAGGTGATGCGTTTTATTCCTTTCGGGGATTCCGATCTCGGTCTTGAGCCGACAATCTATGAGAGTGAGGCACTATGTGACCGTCTCAGGACAATGCTCTCATGGGTCTATCTCTTCAATTCACCCGGATCTTCCTATCTGACGACTCATTGTCCGGATTGTCAGAATCCCTGTATCGAAAGGGAGTTTTTTGGCCCTATGGGTTCTCACAGGATTGGAAATGCAGTTAAAACCTGTACCTGCGGATATACTGTTCCGATCCGTGGGATGATCAGCGATGAAATCTTCTCCGAGCCCGGTATGATGGGAGGATATCGGATTACGAGGGGATTAGAGATGATCTGGGCTATCTTACATTGCCTTCAGGTTAACGATCCCAGGACCCTGGCAGGAATCTGGGCTGAAGTGATCCAGAGTGGGATGCTCAAAAAGGAGCTTCATGATAAGATGAACAATATCGATGCATATTATGGTCTTATTATGGATCTTGCATCACGGTGTAACTGTTCCGATCAGGGATTGGTATTATCTTCTTTTATCAGGGATAGATATAATAATGTCCTTAAAATGGTCGGAACGGCTCAAAAACCTCGCGTCTATTATGCGATGGGTCATCCGCTTTTTGCCCTCAATCCCAATCGATTTGAGGGGAAGCTCGTTGAGGCTGCCGGTGGCATCTATGTCAACAGAGCGATAGAAAAAGAAGGGAAGCCGGGTGTCACCATCTCCGTTGAGAAGATGATGGAGCTTAATCCTGAATTTATCTTCACTTCCGGTTTCATCTCTTCTTCGGTGAGTGATACCACCAGGTACTGTAAGGATCATAACCTTGATGTACCGGCTGTCAGGGAGGGGCATCTGTATTCGATGCATCCGTCCTGGGATTTTGGAAGTCCTCGTTGGATCCTCGGATTAATGACGATTGCGAACATTCTCCATCCTGATCGATGTCAATTTGCGATTGAGGATGAGGCAGATCTGTTCTATCGAACATTCTATGGGGTACCGTACCGGTCGGTATCGGCAAACCGGTCATTTGCACTACCGGGAGTGGTGTGTAATTCGATTTACCGGTGAAGGTGTGATCTGTAACCTTGTATCTTGCACCGACCCTCACCCTTTTATTCCAGATATCCCAATTAATCAACATGCACTGGACCGAGGAACAGAAGAAGGCGATTGATACCTACAAAAGCCTTGATGATATTCCGGTGGAGGAGCGGCGGTACAAGTGCCATACCTGCCACCATATTGTCGATGAAACGCCCTGCCCGGCATGCGGCGAAGCGAATATTGAAGTGATGTGCCCGGTTGATCACTGCCACTGCCCCCATGATATCGTTGAATCCCTTGCGTACTGCCCACTCTGCGGCGCTCCGATCTGCCCCGAATGCGGGTCTCATGACGTCTCCCAGATATCGCGGATCACCGGCTACCTCTCTGATGTTACCGGCTGGAACGCAGCAAAACAGCAGGAATTAAAAGATCGCGCTCACTACGATATCGGATGAGGTACTATCTCCGGGATGATACCCTTGTTGTACGGGGGGATTTTCATGCCCTTAGCTCAGGTGTCGATGGCGGTCTTTCTCACGTAACGACGCTCCTGAACCATACGGTGCCGCATGGGTATGATGCACCTGAACCGAAGCGGACGCTCTTTCATCTTGCCGCATCACTTGGCATCTGGGATTCTTACTATGGCCTGATGACGGCAGTTCCGATGCGGCACCTTGTGGTGCTCAGGTACGATTTTCTGACGGTCTTCATCACCGCCGGGGTGACGCACCCAACACCGGATGCACCGGGAACAATCAATATCATCGTCACCAGTTCGGAAGGATTCACTCCTGCTGCTCTTGCAGGGGCATGTATCACGATCACCGAGGCGAAGGTTCAGGGCCTCCGTGATCGTGACCGCACCTATACCGGGACGACCTCGGATGCGATCATCGTTGCATCTGAAGGTCAGGCGGTTCACCAGTATGCAGGACCTGTATCTCCTGCGGGCAGCAGGATTATGAGTGCTGTCCGTCACGGGGTTTCGATCGCCCTTGATCGGCATGAAGGGAGGGTTCCGGCAGATCATCCTGCTTTCTTCATCTACAGCCGGTTCAATGGCGGGGGCTGGATCGAATGGTCGCAGACGAACTGCCCCTATTATCCCTGCCATTTCAAGGGGCAGCGGTGTGACTTCTGTTACTGCCCACTGTACCCCTGCGGCGATGAGACACTCGGGGGATGGGTGAAGAGTTCGTCAGGTGGAAAGGTCTGGGCCTGTACGGACTGCACCTTAAATCATGAGCCGGAGGTTGTCCGGCACTTAAAAAGGAATCCTGAGGCGACCTTAAACGAGCTGAAGGCCGTCTCAAAGAGAGGTTAGGTTTATTCAACAGCGATTTTGAGGGCTGATGCCAGCTCTTCGAGGGGAATGCCGTGAACGACTGCCGCTTCACGGATCGTCTCGTTGTGTGCGATGGCGCATCCGAGGCATCCCATTCCAAAGCTCTGAAGGACGACTGCGGATTCTGGCTTTTCGCGGATGAGATCCGCAATTGTTGAATCGAGTGTGATCGACATACATGAAAATGTTGTTCCGTCTGCTATATAGCATCTGTTCTTCTGTCACTTTCGCCCCCCACCCCGATGGTTTATATCCCTCCCGTTCATATGGTCTGTTGGAGATCATTATGGATACCCACGAGATACAAGCAAGAATCTCCCAAAAACTGAAGGCACAGGGAATTGAACCTGATACCGACCGTATAGCTACGAAGATCCACCGCCTCGTCTCTGAGTTCGGGGTTCCGCCAACAGAAGCGGAACGGACGATCCTGCAGGATATCTTTAAGGATCATGGAGTCACGATCCCAAAGCCTGCGCCCTCTTCTGCTTCAGATACGATGAAGATTCTGGATCTCAAACCCGGCGAATGGGTGACCATCGAAGGAAAGGTCGTCTCGGTTGCAGATCCGCCATCTGATGCGGTTGCACAGACAGGGGTTATCGCAGACGACTCAGGCGCCATACGATTTGTCATCTTTTCAAAAGGCGCACCCGCCCTCCTCAGGATAGGGGAA
>NZ_JAUSCG010000018.1 GCF_030651615.1 Methanocalculus sp. | reverse complement strand
ATGATAAGGACCCCTGCGATGATATTTGCCCCTCCTGTCCTTGCACCGAACCGGTACTGGGCGGCAAGCCCGCCTGCTCCATGGCACATGGGAAATGCTCCGAATGGGCATGAGAGAATGTTCATGATGCCGATCGTCTTTGAGAGTCGATCCGGCTCCACCTCACGCTTGAAGAGGTCAAGAGTGAGTAAAGAAGTGGCGAGGATCGCATTTCCAAGTGTCAGTGGAATCTGAGGAATAACCAGATGGACTGTTGCAAAGAGCCAGTCTCCGGATAATGGGATGATCAGTTCCGGCAGCGGGATCATTCGGAATGGCGGCAACCCCGTGAGATATATCCCGGCAGCAAGCCCTATTCCAATCACCAGAAGTGATGAGAGGTCCGGGATCTTTTTGTGGTTTGAGGCGAAGAAGAAGATGATAATGATACCAACAGCCAGTGCGGCGAAGAACGGATCGAGGATGATATAGCCAAGTGATGTCTTAAGAAGTATCAGGGCTAGGCCGACCTGAATGCCCCGGATGACACTCTCCGGAATGATCTTTCGAAGCCTCTCCATTCCTTTTGCATACCCGATGATCAGGAATAGAAGACCGATTATGATCCCTGAAGCTGCGATCTCACCTGCAGTGAGACCTTCTGCAATGGCAATAGCACCTATTGCCTTCATTGGCTCAATCGGGATGGGGAGACGGTAATAGAACCCAGAAATAATGAACCAGAGGGCGACTCCGAGGAAGGCGAAGCTGATATTCATCCCGGTTGCAATCCCTACACCGAGGATGATCGGAAATATCGTCCCGAAATCCCCAACCGATCCTGATAGCTCGCGCAGGGAGAACCGGATGCGATCATCTCCTCCCTTCTCACGAGACGCTCTGGAATCCACGATTCTTTTAACCTCAATTGAGGATAGGTTATCTCAAAGGATAAAGAAATCGGGGGATCGATGACCTGATCAGCTCTCCTCTCTCCGATCCAGAGCAGATTGGATGACTTCAAGGAGCCCTTCTGGCAGTATCGTTCTCAATGTATCAGGATAGTGACCTTCAATCAGAGTAATGATCGCCTCTGTTCCTGTCTGAGTGGTAGATATCCCCACACGTTCGGCTCTCCTGATAAGACCATCCTTTTCCATTGCAGCAAATCGTGGAAGGACATAATAATGGGGTATTCCCAGATAGTCTGCAAGGCGTCGTGTTGTTGGGAGGGAGATTGAGATCTCCCTCCGGGAAAAAGTCATTGATATGCGGCCATCTTCAAGGATGATTCTGATGGCCGCCTCCAGAATCTCATGATGATCATCTGATATCATAAGATTTTGAACCTCTGAAATGGTAGATAGTGTCTGGATACCAGATTAATTCCCTTCCTTCTTTCTACCATGCTTCTCTTCAGGTATCTCTTCAAGGTAGATGATAACCGCACCCGTGTCGGCTGCGATCTGCTCAAGTTCGGTCTTTCGGAAATGTGTTCCTTCAACCTTCACCTGTTTTGTATCACCTGCATCAGTGACAACTGCAACGACCCTGAAGCGGGGCTGTTTCACACCGGTACCTACCTTCTGGCGCTCACGTACATAGATCTTCATCGTCTTTCACCTCATATTCAGTTGGTATATCAGTTGATATATCTTTATTGTATATATAACTATGTATCATCACAGTCTCCATCTGGTGTTGGTCCGATGGATATTCATTCTGATTGTGCATTAAGTTCATTAAACATATTAAATCTGTTTAATCAACATCATCTATTTCATGTATCACTGCACATAGAACTATCGGTACTTAATGTATTCGGAGAAGAGACAATGACCATATATCTTGGTATTGATGATACAGACACTCCTGAATCACGTGGCACAGGCCGGCTTGCCCGTTTCATTGCAGAAGAACTCTCTTCGGAGTTTGAGATACTCGGTGTGACACGGCATCAGCTTCATGTCAATGATGCAATACCTTACACATCACATAACAGTGCTGCTGTCATTCATATTTATGGAGAGGGGAATGGTTCTCTCCAGGTGATCATCGATTCTGCGAAGGAGATGATGATCGCTGACTTCATCGAAGGGAGTGATCCCGGTATCTGTATTGCAACAGCAGAACAGATCTCAGCTCCTCTGCTTCGATTTGGAATGAGTGCAAAGACGACGGTTGTCAATCAGGATATTGCCCGCCATCATGCCAAAATGGATAACATTCTTCTTGAAGGGCTTGGGGGGACAAATGATGGTATCATCGGTGCACTTGCAGGTGTTGGTCTTGCGGCATCCGGTTCCGATGGCAGATTTGTTATGCGAGGGAGTACCCGAATGATGACCGGGTGCCGGAGTGTTGATGAACTTCTAGCTTCAGGGATTGATCAGGTCATGACCCAGGATCGACAACCTGTCAAAGACGGAGATGTCCGGATCAGCAAATTTCCAAAACCCGCTCTCCTCGGAGGTCGGGCGGTTCTGTTTGTATCTGGCTTAGATGGTCACTATACGGATCTTGTGATTGGATGATACTATTCCATCCATCTCATATAGACTGCAAT
>NZ_JAUSCG010000079.1 GCF_030651615.1 Methanocalculus sp. | reverse complement strand
TTCCGACGTCAGGTGCAGGGATGTCCATATCCGGGCCGATAAACTGCCAGATCCTGTCAATATACCCTCGCGTGAGCTGTTCAAGCTCACCAGGAGATAGGTTCTTCGGATCACAGATGATCCCTCCCTTTGCACCACCTAGTGGGAGATCGAAGAGGGCACACTTCCAGGTCATCCATGCAGCAAGCGCCCGTATTGTATCGATCGTCTCATCCGGGTGGTACCGGACTCCACCTTTCATCGGTCCAAGGGCATCATTATAATGTATTCGAAATCCGGTGAAGATCTTCACTCTTCCATCATCCATCAGAACCGGGATTGAAACGGTGATCTCCCGTAACGGATGCCGGAGAAGCTCGGTGGTGTTCTCATCAAGGTTCATGCAGCGGGCACAGTCAAATATCTGTTGTTGGGCTGTCTCGTATGGACCCTTCATTCTTTCATCCCTTTTATCCGCTGATGGGTTATAAATCAATATGAACCTTATGGAAAAGAAGAGAATTATCTGAACTGGACCCCGACATCACGCATCCCATTGAGTTTTGCGAGGTTCAGGAGGAGGGGGGTGACACTCTCGACAATGGATGAGACAGCAAGGGGGCCTGCATCAAGGGGGGTAAGGTTTGGGAGGTCATGAATCAGTTCCATCACGATCGATTTTGCTTCAGCATCATCGCTACAGACAGCAACTGTATAGTCAAGGGTGGCATCAAGGTCCTTCCACTTATGTGCGGCTATGTTATTGAATGCAGATACGATCCGTGCACTTTTAGGAAGGCGTTCCCGAATATAGATGGCAGCTGATCCCTCTTCTGGAGGGTTATAATAGAAATGCCCGGCCCGTCCGATAGGGTTCACCGGGGTGATGACTATCTTATCTTCAAAACCGGTGAGGGAGGATAATGTCGACTCAAGATGGGCAAAAGGGAGGGCCAGAACGATGATATCTCCAGCATCCACTGCCTCCTGATTCGATACTCCACGGCAGATTGAGGTGATACCACGCTCTTTCAGTGTCGTAATTGTACATTCACTTGCCGTATATGCTTTAGCCTCATCCCGGGATCCAAGGATCACCTCATGGAGATGGGAGAGACGTAGTGCCATTCCCTCACCGATCTCCCCGGTTCCACCGACAATTCCGATCTTCATAGATTGTACCTCACATCAGTTCCTGATCGCATGACTGCGATCCCAATGCTCAGGATACCATCGATAGAAGGGGCATTAAATATTCCTGTTCGTAATTTAGATAGAAAAAAGAAGGGGAGATCACTCTTCAATGATCTCGATTAAGTTCTCCATGACTTTATCGACTGCCTGCCAGGTTGGATTGTCCCCTCTCCTGATGATGAACGGTTTTCCTTCGTCACCGGCTTTTCGCATATCAATGTCAAGAGGGATACTTCCAAGGAACGGAACGCCAAACTCTTCAGCAGCCTTCTTTCCACCATCTTTTCCAAAGAGATCGATCTCTTCATGGCAGTGGGGGCAGACCATGCCGCTCATGTTCTCGATGATACCAAGTGCTCGAATGCCGATCTGCTCCACAAACTTCAAAGCCTTGGTTGAGTCGAGGACAGCAACATCCTGTGGGGTCGTAACGATGATCGCACCGGCGATATTGGGTGCAAGCTGCACAATAGAGAGTGCTTCATCGCCTGTGCCGGGTGGCAGGTCTACGACGAGGAAGTCAAGCGGACCCCAGTTAACATCGGAGAGGAACTGCTGAATAGCTGTCATCTTCATTGGTCCACGCCAGATGACCGGTGTGGAGCGTTCAGGGAGGAGGAATGCCATCGAGATAACAGCAAGTGAACCCGTCACATTGACCGGCTGGATCTTATCACCCATGATCTGAAGCTTGTGATCTTCGAGTCCGAGCATCTTTGGGATGCTTGGTCCATGGATATCAAGGTCCATGAGGCCGGTTCTGAACCCATGGTTTGAGAGGGCGTATGCAAGGTTCACCGAGACGGTGCTCTTACCAACACCACCTTTTCCGGAGAGGACGAGGATGACATGTTTCACATCAATCTTTGCCTTCTTCGGAAGATTTGAGTCGCAGCTTTCGGTCTTTGATGAACACCCTTCACACTGTCCATTGCATTCCTGTTCTTGCTGTTGATCTGTCATAATATGCCTCAATATACACTATGCTGGAGATAGGTTGTAAAAGAAAGATTATAGGTGTATAGATCGGTGCATAAAAATGGATCGGGATCGATTACGATATCTTCTCCACCTAATCTGAATCAATATCCGGGTGGTAGGGTTTGATATCGAGAATAGGCGTTCCGTTCAGGGCATCCAGACCTCGAACATGAAGGATTCTCTCATGAATATCCAGGAGATCAACAAGGGTGAGCCCTACAGGATTTGGCCGGTTCGGTGAGCGGGTGGCAAAGACACCGCGCGAGTCGCCTCTCCCCGGATTCTCAACATAGAGCTGATCGCGACTGCTCTGGTCAAACCATGAGAGGATGAAGATCTTGCCATACTTCTCAAGCCCAACAAGTCCTGCTTCATATTGAGGGTGGATCTCAATAGTGCTTTCAACCGGATCAAGCCTCCCCTGACATGGTGCATCTTTTACCGCCTTATACGGGGAGCAAACAAAACCAATCGGCCTCACCCTCACCTCTTCAGAAACATTTTTTAGAGGTGAATTTGAATCAGAGTCCAATGCATCGTTTGCAAGTAGATCTGCCTTTTTGATGAAAGAATTCTCTCTGGGAACAGAGGTAAAGGTGATATGTTCAAACATACTCTTCGCCTCCTGTGCCTGCCTGAAGAGTGGGAGGAGCCGCTCTGATCTGACAGCATACAACCCTCTCATCTGCTTCACCATCAGTTCGCTATCTGAGAAGACAGATACCTCATGGACATCAAGAGAGGCTGCAGCTTTGAGACCTGCAATGAGTGCCCTGTACTCGGCCTCATTATTTGTGGCCTTTCCGATCCGCTCACCATGCTCCAGTATAATCCGCCCATCTTCAACGATGAGATATGCAAGTGCCGCCTTTCCGGGATTTCCCCGTGATGCCCCATCAGTATAGAGTAGTGCTTTTTTTCCCATAGAGATCCTTATCCAAGGTTTTTTATCGTTCCCGGTACTATCAACGGCATGATGGAAAAACTAACGGTCACCCTTGGATTTATTGAGTTTCCACCGACCTATACCGGTGACGGAGGAAATCTCTCCCCTCCGATTCGCCTTTCCAATCTTCAATCACCCTATCTTGCAGTCTTTGCCTTTAATCCCTATGAAAAAGGCTGTTCTTTCTGCACATGGGTTGCCTGGGATATTCCTGCTGCCCACCAGATCCCGGCAGGCCTTCCAGCGATTGAGACTATCGAGTCCCCGATCCATGCAAAGCAGGGAAGAAATGACTATGGCGAGATTGGGTACCGTGGTCCTGCCCCACCACCCGGAGAGGCACAGAGATACCTCTTTAAGGTCTACGGCCTTGATGCACCCCTTGATCTGCCGGCGGGGTCGGAGAAGCATGCAGTCATCAATGCCATGAAAGGGCATGTCCTCCAGTTCGGAGAGACACAGGCTCTCTGCCAGAGATGAGAAACACGTATTAACCACAAAGACCCGATCTTCGATTGGTGAGAAGTATGGACACGCTAAAAGTAACTCTTGGAACCAGGGAACTTCCTGCTGATTACACCTGTGATGGGGTAGATCGCTCTCCTCCACTCCATATCGGAGGGCTGAATGAGAAGGTTGTTGCACTCGCGGTCATCATGGAGGATTCCAGTGCAGCGCATGGCGGATCATTCACCCACTGGATCATCTGGAACATTGAAGCAGTCAGGATCCTGCCCGAAGGGCTTCCAAAAGATCCTGAAATTATGTTCCCGGTCAGAGCAGTGCAGGGTCTCAACGATTATGGGCGGATTGGATACTCAGGTCCATGCCCGGCATCCGGGAGTCCTCACAGGTACATCTTCAAGGTCTATGCCCTTGATGCAGAGATTTCACTTCCTTCCGGTGCTACAAAAGCTGAGCTTACTGCTGCCCTCTCTGGCCATGTCATCCAGTTCGGCAATGCAGAGGCCATCTATTCACGTTGATCAGTACATCGGCCAGAAAATGAGAAGGAGGGGGATTGAGACGATAACAATGATTATCTCAAGGACCAGCCCCATCCTCCAGTAGTCGGTGAAGCGGTAACCTCCCGGCCCCATTACGAGCGTGTTGGACTGGTGCCCGATCGGTGTCAGGAATGCACATGATGCCCCGATAGCAACAGCCATCAGGAACGGATCGATTGAGGCTCCCATATCAAGAGCAATACCGATGGCAATAGGGGCCATCAGAACTGTTGAAGCTGCATTGTTCACCAGATCCGAGAGGAACATGGTGATGACAAGGAGAAGAAGGAGTGTCGCCTCCGGGGGAAAGGTGGATGCAGCAGTAACGATGCTCCCGGCGATGAGTGCAGCTCCACCGCTCGTCTCAAGGGCCTGTCCAACAGGGATCATTGCACCAAGCAGGATGATGATCGGCCACTCAACACTATCATATGCATCACGCAGAGACACAATGGACGTCAGGATCATCAGAACGACCGCAGCGCTGAAGGTGATCTGAACCGGTAAAAAACCAAGCGCTGAAATTCCAAGGGCAGAACCGAAGATTAAAATGGCCAGCAGAATCCATTTGGGCCCACCGATTCGAAGGCCCCGTTCTGCAAGGGGCAGGCATCCTATTTTTGGAAGGGCAGCCACAATAGCATCCTTTTTGCCCTGGATAAGGAGGATATCACCCGGCTGAAACCGTATCTGATTCAATCTGTCCCGAATACGCCCTCCTTCACGTGCAACAGCAAGGAGGTTCAATCCATGAATCCAGCGGAGATTCGCAGAATACGCAGTCCGATCAAGGATAGGAGAATCAGGTTTGACTATCGCCTCGATGATCCCAACCGTCTCTGACCCAATCACCTCCTCGGTGACATCATCCTTTCCGGTGAGTTCAAGGCGTGTTGCATCAAGGAGAGTCTGGAGGTCAGCCGAATCCGCCTTAATGATCAAAATATCATCCTCAAGTATAGTCTCATAGACCGAAGGAGCAACAATCTTCCGTCCGTTCCGAATAATACCAACCACCATCACCTCTGCCTCGGTGGCGGTGCCGATATCGACGATCATCTTTCCTGCAAGTTTAGACTTTTCAGGCACTCTGACCTCTGTTAAGTAATCCTTGACAGCAAAGAGGTCCTCTTGTGATGCCGGGCTCTGCCTGATCGGGATCAGCCGCCACCCGATGAGTGAAATAAAGAGGATACCGCAGATGGCAACACCCAGTCCAACATAGGCAAAATCAAAGATGAGGAATGGATCGCCCCCATTCTGGACACGATAGGTGGCGATGATGATGTTTGGAGGAGTTCCAATAAGGGTGATCATACCTCCAAGGAGCGAGCCAAACGCAATCGGCATCAGGAGGTATGATGGGGACCTCCCGCTCTTCCTTGCAGTCCTGATAGCAACCGGCATCATCAGGGCGAGAGCCCCGATATTATTCATAAAAGCGGAGAGGAGAGCAACGATACCAGTTAGCGAGAAGATCTGCCGCACTTCACCATCCCCAATACGTGCAACCCATCTGGTCAGGATATCGATCAGACCGGAGTTCTGAAGCCCTTTACTGACAATAAGAACTGCAGCAACGGTGATCACGGCTGGGTGGCCAAAACCAAGAAACGCATCCATTGGATCGACGATCCCCGCAATGGTAACGATTAAAAGCGCAATAAGTGCGACGATATCGTAGCGCACCTTGCCCGTCGCAAAGAGAACCAATGCAAGAATGAGTGTTCCAAAGACAATGGCCATATCAAGCATCGGGATCAGTCATTCCTCAGAATACCAAAAAGGCGGTGGAGATGATATATCTTGCCAATGATCAGGTTCTTCTCAGATATTCGGCAATCTCCTCCGTCCAGCCCTTGATCGCCTTCCAGTCCCGGTAGTCATCAATCGGAGTTCTGACCACCGTAAGTGCAGTCCTCTGGAAGAAGGAGAGCTTTTCAGGATTGGTCATACCTGCAAAGTAGCCGGAAAATCTCGGTGTAAGCTGACCAATCGCCTTCTTCAGGACATCCCGTGCCTGAGCATGCTTCTCTTCATCATCCCCTGCAAATGACATCCCAACAGCAAATACCCCGATTATTCGACTTTGTAATGCATCTTCATGCTCCTGACAATAACGTTGCACCTCATTCATACTCCCCATATAGATCGGACCACCAAGAATAATCCGGTCATACTCTTTCGGATCCGGTGCATCGCATATCCGTGCCTTCCCGGCATCATATCCTGCCAAACGAAGTCCTTCTGCGATTACTTCTGCAATCCCTTCCGTTGATCCCGCCCGTGTTGCATAGGCAACCAGTATTCGGCCAGTCATAGAAGAGACTCATGGTGAAGAGTGATGAATCTTCTGTATGTGATCTGCGCCATGAACACTAATAGACGCAAATGAAGATCTGATCGCAAACGGTGTGATCGACCCGGCAAAGGTGGTTAGAATCGGGCTTCAGAATGCCGGATCTATTGCAGGTATGATCCTCTATAAAGAGGTGATCATCAAAAATTATGATGATAAAAAGGATCAAAAGACCCAGACCATCATCATCTCATCTATTTTTACGCGGTACTGGGAGTTACAAATCCCTGAACAATACTCATGATACCGATTGCGATTGCAAAAATACCGATATAGACAGCAACAAGGATGACTGCACCAAGCAGTGGGAATACGAGGAAGATACCTCCGAGAATAACAGAGAGGGCCCCCGATATCCCGAGAAGAATTCTGCACCATCCGGATCCCATTGTAGTAAGAGCGACCCATATATCCGAAAAACCCGAGATAAGAGCAAGGATTGCTATAAGTATCGTAAGCGTGATGGCGGTCATGAACGGGTTGATTACACCGAATATTCCACCTATCACGAGTATGACTCCGAGGATGAGCAGTCCGGATGACTCTCCGGCCGGTGATGCAAGTGAGAGTGCTACAAGGAGCAGTCCGTTTATAAGGATGAAGACGGCAAAGAGGATTGCAACAACCTCAACAGTCAGACCGGGCCAGAAGAGGACGATCAGACCAAGAAGGATAGCAAGGGCCCCTCTGATGAAGTAGGGGGTTCGTGATTGTTCTTCCATAGAATTGGATACATGTAAGAGTATATAAAATAATGCATGCCTTTTCCAGTGCTCTTATCCCGATTCCCTGTGAATAGTACTAATCACGAATAGAATGTCCGAGGGATCCTGATGGTATTTTTTCATCTTTATGTAACTGACGACTGTAATCTCGCCTGTCGTTACTGTCGGGGCAGAATGTTTGATGACCTCGAAACGGTTCCATTCCCCTGTGAGATTTCAATTGATCTTCCAGCTGAGTTTGACATCTCGCTCCTAAACTCCCTGAAGAAATTTATTGCAGCAGATCCAGCCCCGGTCCTCACCTTCATCGGCGGAGAGCCCCTCCTCAGATCAGATCTCATCTGCCGTATAATGGATGAAACACCCTGCAAGAGATATATGCTCCAGACAAATGGTTTACTGCTTGGGAAACTTCCGGCAGTTTATAGGAACCGTTTTGAGACCATACTCATTTCAATAGATGGAGATGAGAACCTCACGAATTATCACCGGGGTGAAGGTGTTTACAGAAGTGTCCTGAAGAATGCACGGATGCTTCGTGAAGAGGGGTTCACAGGAGAGCTTGTCGCCCGGATGACCGTAGATGAACATACTGACATCCTTTCATCTGTTCTTCATCTGGCGATGATCGAGGACAACCCCTTCTCATCAATCCACTGGCAGATGGATGCCGGCTTCTGGGGAGACTACCATCGGCGAAGTTACTCAGACTGGGTGGAGAAGAGCTATAATCCAGGGATAACAACTCTTGCCAGACACTGGGTAAATCATATGGCACAGACCGGTGAAGTGCTTTTCTGGTACCCGTTCCTCCAGACAACAGAAGATCTCCTCCTTGAGAGAATATCTGGTCTCAGATGTGGATCCGGTGTGACGAATTTCACCATCCAGACTGATGGTTCAATCATCCCCTGTCCGATCATGATTGGGATGAGTGATTATGTACTTGGAGATATCAGATCGGGAGACCCGCTTAATCTCCCACCGGTTTATCCCGGATCACCCTGTACAGAATGTTCAATATCAGAATTCTGCGGAGGAAGATGCCTCTACTCAAATGTTGTCAGACCTTGGCCGGTTGAGGGGATTGAAACAGTCTGTTCAACAGTATATCATCTGCGATCGGTTCTTTATGCTCTCCTTCCAACAATACAAAATCTTATCGATGAAAAAGTGATTAATATCTCTTCGTTTGCTCATACCAGGTTTAATGGTTGTGAGATTATACCCTGACCATGAAGACTAATAGTTACAGGTATCAGAATACTCTTATCGATTACGAACGTTAAAGGTAGAAAGGGGTGTACTGTGGAAGAAGAGAGGGCAGATCAGGCAGGAAGGAATGAGATGCTCACTCGCGCATGTCTCGAGAGGGATCCAACCCGTAAGCTTTACTTTGCAACACAAGCGATCACTCTTAATCCTGACGATCAAAAAGCCTGGATCGAGCGTGGAAAAGCTCTCATGAAGTGTGGCATGCTCAAAGAGGCACAGGAACAGATCGATGAGGTGATCACCCACAACCCGGATGATGGTGAGGGATGGTACCTTCATGGCCTTCTTATGAGTATGATGGGAAAGAGGGATCTGGCAAAAGAAAGTCTTGATAAAGCAACAGGTACCCTTAAAAATCCATCTCCAGCACAATACGCCCTTGGAAATCTTCTCTTTCTTGATGGAGATTATGAAGAGGCCCTCCGTCTTTTTGATGCCACCATACGTGAAGATAGTCGGGATCCCGATGCATGGTATGCACGGGGGAGGGTCCTCTTCAAGATGAAAAGATATCATCAGGCAGTCACATCGTTTGATCATGTCCTTGAGATATGGCCAGATGATCCCGGTGCTGAGGATGGACGGCGAAGAGCCATCAGGATATTGAACCAGGATCAGAACAGAACAGATGATCGCGACTTTGATGTACTCCGTGAGGAGGCGGATTATGGAGAGCTTATCAGAATTCTAACATATGAGAAGAGTTCAAAAGCCCTTAAGGCGGCCCGCATTCTCATCGCTCTTGGCACAGGCTCAACACCATTCATCCGTCCGCTCCTCTCGCATAACGATCCTGAGGTCCGGCATCGGGCACTTCATATCCTCCTTGCTATTGGGGATACAAGGTGTGCCGATATCTTTATTCGGGTGGCATTAACTATTCGGACACCCGAAGAAGGGGGAGGGAAGAGATCGTCAGCACTCCTGAATGAGATTGGAACTGTTCTGAAGAATATGGGAGTGGACATAACATCTGCACTGGAAGAGACACTCCAGAGCGGAGATGAGGTAAAAACTATCAGGGCAATACGGCTGCTGGAGCGAGCCGGAGGTAGTAGCTGTATCCTTCATCTCCTATCAGCAACAGGGCATTCTTCAGTCAGGGTCATATTCGCTGCTCTCACAGCACTCGCACCAATCGGTGATGAACGAGCTATTAATCGGATCTCAGATCTTCTGAAAAGTCCGGATCCGATCATCAGAGAGCGTGCACAGGCAGCACTCCGACAGATAATCCGCCGTTCGCTCCCTGCCATTATGAAACAATATGCAAAAGGGAATGCCACTGAGCGTGCATACCTTCTCGATCTCCTTCATATCATTGGTGGAGAATTGATACCTCAGCTTTTAAAGACACTCTCTTATGAAGACGATCCGATAATTCTTGAAGCTGCATCCGATGCACTTGCCGCAGCAGCTGACTATTCAGCAATCACCCCTTTGATTAAAGCACTCGCTTCACCAGACGAACATATCCATCAGGCATTATCCAGAGCGTTTCGTAATGTTGGTGCTCCGGCAGTAAAACCCCTTATACAACATCTCTTTGACCCAAGGAGAAGGGTTCGTGATCTTGCTGGAGAGATCCTGGCAAATATGGGAAGAACATCAATTCCTGCTCTCATTGGAGCGATCGAATCGGGTGAACAGAATCATATCGAGGTGGCATCACGGGTGCTTGTGATGATTGGAAGAGAAGCAGTATCGGCACTTAATGATGCACTTCTAATACATGACGATCCGGTTTTTATCGAGGAGATCACCGGTATCATATCCCTGATCAGGAAGAAAGAGCGTATGGAACGTCTGCTTGCAGAGTACCGGTGTGAAGAGCCGATCTGAAAGCCGGGAGTGGTTGAAACGGATCTCTTACTTCTGATAGGTATCCTCCTTTTAACCGGCATTATAGCCGGTTACTTTGCGGGGCTCCTTGGGGTTGGCGGGGGTTTTCTGATGGTCCCGGTTCAGTATCTTCTTCTGGTGCAAACCGGTATTGATCCGACATTTGCAATTCGAATCGCCTTTGGCACAAGCCTTGCTGTTGTCTTTCCGGTATCCTGTGTGGCTGCAATGGCTCATCAGAAACGGAATGCTATTGACTGGCATGCAGCAATTCCTATCGGCCTTGCAGGGCTTGCCGGTGGATTTGCCGGCGGGACATTTGCATCACATCTTCCGGTTGATATCCTCAAACCCCTATTTGGAATCCTGATCATTATTTCTGCCATCAGGATGATGAGCGGTACACCAGAATGCAGAGGTCATGGAAGAGAAGGTTTTTGTGCATGGACACTTGCCGGAGTTATTGTCGGAATACTCTCCGGACTCCTTGGAATGGGGGGTGGAATCATCCTCGTCCCGATCCTTCTCCTCCTCTTCAACCTCCCGATTCACCGGGCAGTGGGTACATCATCAGCCTGTATACTCTTCTTTTCATTTGGAGGGATAAGCGCGTATATCTACCATGGTTTCATGATAGAGAGCCTTGGAACAGGTTTTTTTGGCTACATTGATATCCTCCAATGGGTTATTCTGACGGGGGCGATGATCCCATTCTCCCGTGCCGGAGTTGCTACAGCACACCGTCTTCCTGCAGATAGATTGAGACAGATATTTGCCACAATTATGATAGGAGTCGGGGTGGCGATGATATGCATTCTTCCCTGACGGAGATGGTGAGTTAGGTTTATATATTGTAATTGTTCCGACAATCTTATATACTGGTGGAAGGTAAGGACTTATTATGGGCAGATCATACAGAATATATCGTTTGGGGTTCCACTCAGGCGTGAATTTAAATGGAGATAGTACATGAATCTTAGAAGACCAAATGCAAATGAAGCACTCGGTACGTTCAACCGTTCCCGTGATGTCGTCCCGATGTCCGGTGTTTGTACCAAATGTGTCGACGGCTGCAAAGGTGGCTGTGACATCTGGCTCTCATCATTCCGAAGCCGTGAAGTGCTCTATCCAGGCCCATTCGGTGAGATCACCGCCGGTGCTGATAAAAATTATCCTGTTGATTACTCTCACCTCAATATTCAGGGGTATGCAGTCGGTGCAAAAGGTATGCCCGAAGGCACGCTGATCAACTCTGATACGGCCGTCTTCTCGGCAGTCGATACGACAACCGAGTACGGATGGGACATCAAAGTTCCAATGCGGGTTCCGATCTTCACCGGTGCACTCGGATCGACCGAGATCGCACGAGTGAACTGGGAGCATTTCGCAATTGGTGCTGCAATATCCGGAATTACTATTGTCTGTGGTGAGAATGTCTGCGGTATCGATCCGGGTCTTGTCCTTGACAGCACAGGAAAAGTACGTGAATCTCCTGAGATGGACCGAAGGATCGAGATGTACCGGAAGTTCCATGATGGATATGGAGAGATGCTCGTTCAGCTCAATGTCGAAGACACCCGGCTTGGAACCGCGGAATACGTCTCGTCAAAACACAATCTTGAAACCATTGAGCTGAAGTGGGGACAGGGTGCAAAATGCATCGGTGGCGAGATTAAAGTCAAATCGATTGAGCGGGCAGCTGAACTGAAGAGACGGGGTTATATCGTCCTCCCTGATCCGACACTTCCCGAGGTTCAAAAAGCATATGAAGCTGGTGCAATAAAGGAGTTTGAACGACATTCAAGGCTAGGTTTTGTCGAGAAGGAGTCATTCCTTGAAGAAGTCGATCGCCTCCGTGATATTGGGTTTAAGCGTGTCACCCTCAAGACCGGTGCATACTCAGCTGTCGAACTTGCGATGGCGCTAAGGTACAGTGCCGAGGCGAAGATCGATCTCCTGACGATCGATGGTGCTCCCGGCGGAACCGGCATGTCTCCATGGCCGATGATGAACGAATGGGGTATTCCAACCGTCTATATTCAGAGTCTTGCATACCAGTATGCAGAACTCCTCAAGAAACGGGGTATCCGGGTTCCTGACCTTGCCATTGCCGGTGGTATAGCAGATGAAGCAAATGGCTTTAAAGCGCTCTGTATGGGTGCACCATACTTTAAGGCGGTCTGCATGGGCCGTGGTCTCATGATCCCGGGCATGGTCGGAAAGAATATCCAGAAGTGGCTTGATGCCGGGGACCTGCCAAAGAGCGTCTCTAAGTACGGAGGTAGTGTCGAGGAGATCTTCGTCTGTTACGAGGAGCTGAAGGAGAAGTACGGAGCACGTATCAGTGAGATTCCACTTGGTGCTCTCGGCATTTACAGCTACGCCCAGCGGTATAAGATCGGTATGCAGCAGATCATGGCAGGAAGCAGAAACTTCAGCCTTAAATCAATCTCCCGGAGTGACCTGATGGCACTCACTGAAGAGTCATCGATGGTTACTGGGATTCCCTACGTAATGGATGCATACGGTGAAGCTGCAGAGGAGATCCTCCTCAGCTGAACCGGATGTTCATCCGGGTTATCTCATTTTTTAAAAAAAAATGATAGAAAGGAACGTTTACTGTTCTTTTCTTCTCAGGCAAGTTTCCATATCAGTGCATTTCCTTCCGAGATGAAGATGCTGACATACGTCTCGTCTGCCCGTATGCCTTCCGGTACTTCATAGATGATGAACCCCTCTTTCGTATCATGGATATAGAGTTTACCACCGGTATACTCAAGCTCGTTTATGTTGTTGATGGGAAGCAGAGGGTTGCGCCCTGATTTGTAGGAGTATGTGTTGCCATCATTATGAATGGTAATGACTGACGGATAGGGTGCATAGCTCTCCTTGACCGTTCCGATATGTTTGACCCGGACGAAGATAATGAGGAAAACCTTTCCTTCCGGTGCTGTTACCGGTTCCCATCTACCCCATTCTGCGGAATGGAACTCATACCTGTCTCTGATCAGGTACTTATAGACAGAGATCTCCCGGATATTCTCCCCTTCTCCGATCTGCCGAACTGTTTTAAGAGGAATAGCGTCCGGGAACGGGGATGGAGCAGTCGTTTGGATGACTGCTGGAACCTCCGGTGTGGATGTTGGGATTTCGGTCTGGGGGAGGGCAGGCTCTGCCTGGGGTGCAGTGCCTGTACATCCTGCAAGAAGGAGCAACAGGATGAGGGTGGTAAAAACCGTGAGTCTCTTCATATATCTTTCAGATGTCAAGGATTATATATAAACCATCTGAATCTCTGTGACCGCCTGAGCTTTCGTATGCGATAGTCATCTGTTTATTTATCTTATATCGTTGAAACACTATTCTCTATGGCTCGCAATGTGCTCCTCGTCCTGCTCCTCGTCCTCATATGTTCAGCTGCGGGATGTATTCATCCGGAAACGATTCCTCCGTCCATCACACCTGTTGTGACGGATGAACCCATCCGTCTGGTGGATCATTCGTTTCTCTTTGAAGAAAGCAGTGTGACGATCAGTATCCCCATTGATCCTGCGGTATATTATGGGGCACGCGATGCTGACAAACTCATCTATCTCTATAAAGATCTCGATGATGAAGAGTGGCTCCCGATATACTATGCTGCATTCATGAATGATCCACAGCAGGAGCGCTTCTATACTGATCTCATCTCTATGCTTCAGAGTGTGCGCCGGGACCTTCTTCTCGATGATGATCGATACCTCGAACTCTGTTCGGTCTTTGTTCAGTCACTCCCCTATGATGACGATACCACTCTTATCGAACCGAAATTTCCGATCGAGACGTATGCTGATGGAATCGGTGACTGTGATGACAAGAGCCTCCTCCTTGCCGCTATTCTTGTACGGGAGGGGTATGATGTTGCCCTCTTCTTCTTTTCAGAAGAGAAACATATGACCGTTGGAATCCGTGCAGATGGGTGTTTCGATCAGGAGAGTGGGTATGCATATATCGAAACCACGAAGACCCATTTTGTCGGTTTGAAGCCGCAAAACCTCTCCGGGGGGCTGGTACTTTCATCCACCCCTCTCATTATACCTGTTGGTGATGGTACTCGCGGGTATGGAAGATGTGATGAGACGATGACCCTGGCAGATCTTCTGGTCTTCTGCCGTGAAGAGATAAATCGGTTGAAAGATGAGATGGAGGTCGATCTGGCAGGAATTCTTGTGATGGAAGAAGAGATCTCTCTTCGTCGCGTGGATCTGAATCTCCTGATGAGGGAGGGGAGGTATCAGGAGTATAATCTGGGTATATCCGGGTATAATGCGATGATAGATCGGTATAATGCCCGTCTGAACCGCTATAATGATCTGGTCAGGGATGCGGATCGACTCGTTGAAATCCATAATCTCATTCTTGAAAGAGGATATGACAGGCAGGGGCTTTACGATCAGATGAGACAGGAAGGAATCATTGATGAGATGAAGAGGAGCAGTTCGCAATAGATCGGTAAGTGATGAGTATACTGGTGTTTTATTACTCATTTTAAATTGGATATGTCATTTGATTTGGTGTATAAAATACCTGGTATATATAACATACAAAGTATCATTTTCGAAATGAACATATATAATTGAGATAGTAAACAATAAGCCATTAGTGTGGATGTGTCAATACAATGCGGGTATTTTT
>NZ_JAUSCG010000147.1 GCF_030651615.1 Methanocalculus sp. | reverse complement strand
ATGACGATGAGCGCCCTTGAGCGCAGAGATATCCTCATCGGTCTTGGAATGGAGAAGGATGAGGCAAGGAACATCAAGAACATCTATGCAACGAACATATTCATCGACATGACAAAGGGTATTCAGTACCTGAACGAGACGATGGAACTTGTTCTTGACGGCCTTCATGAAGCACTCGACGGCGGTCCGCTTGCAGACGAACAGGTGCAGAACCTCAAGATCCGCCTGATGGATGTAAAACTCCATGAAGACGCGATCCACCGTGGTCCCGCACAGGTGATCCCGGCAGTAAGAGCCGCTGTCAAGGCAGCCGTCCTGATGGGCAACGATCAGCTCCTTGAACCGGTTCAGAAGATCCAGATCACCGTTCCGCAGGATCAGATGGGAGCAGCAATCTCCCAGATTCAGGGCAGACGCGGGCAGCTCACCACCACCGATTCAGAGGGCGACCAGATCGTCGTCAACGGTGTTGCACCGGTCGCTGAACTCTTCGGATTTGCAGGCGACCTCAGGTCAGCAACCGAAGGGCGTGCAATGTGGAGCACCGAATTTGCCGGATTCCAGCTGGTACCATCAAGCCTCGTTAACGAGGTCGTGATGGGTATCCGGAAGAGGAAGGGCTTAAAAGAACAGATTCCAACACCAAGCGACTACCTCGCATAAGAGGGATCACCTCCACCCTGTTCCTTTTTTTCGATCAACTTCTCAGGCTGTCACACACATGATTGTCAGTCTCCAGGTACGCAGAATCCGGATGGTCCTCAGAGGGTCCATTTCAGGCAGATTATGACCATCCTCTTGCCAGAGTGAGTGCTATCTCCCGTATGAAGAGTTCCTTTGCGTCTTGAGCGTAATCGAATACCCAGAAGTGAAGAGCAATGCTCACGCAAAGGCGCTAAGGCACCAAGGGAGGTATAACCCCGATCCAGATAACTTTGCGACTTCGCGTCTTTCTCGTGATCCACGTTTCAGTGAGTGTAGAGTCATACTCACGCCAAGGCGCAAAGACGCAAAGGTGCTCAGCTATAGTTGCAGGGATGTTTCATCATGAGAATGATTGTGGTTCGTGCAAAAGTTCTCCTCACGTGACCTTTATCAGTCCCTTTCACCAAAGGGATGAGTATGGCAATCGATTGGTACGATGAATTTGTCGATCTGAACTATACACCGGACTCAGATGAGATCATCTGCCTCTTCTCATGTGAGCCAGCCTCCGGGATCAGCATGAAAGAGGCGGCAGGAAGGGTTGCATCCGAGAGTTCGACCGGCACATGGACAACCCTCTTTTCGCTTCCACCGAGGATGAGGGCTCTTCAGGCAACCGCCTTTGAGATAGACGGACCGTACCTGAAGATCGCATATCCCATAGGCCTCTGGGAAGAGGGGAATGCCGTTCAGCTCTTAAGTGGAATAGCAGGAAACATCTTCGGGATGAAAGCGGTGAATCATCTCCGCTTAATCGATGCAACACTCCCCGAGGCATATCTTCGCCATTACAAAGGCCCGCACTTTGGGATGGATGGCATCCGGGATATGATGGGTATTAATGGCCGCCCCCTCACCGGTGCGGTTCCAAAGCCAAAGATTGGATTTTCAGCAGCCGAACATGCTGAAATCGGATTTGAGACATGGATGGGCGGCTTTGATTTTGTAAAAGATGATGAAAACCTCACTTCAACTGCATTCAACCGGTTTGAAGACCGGGTGATCGCCCTTGCAAAACAAAGGGATAGAGCAGAATCACTCACCGGGGAGAAGAAGTCTGCTTTTTTAAACATCACCGCAGATACCGAGACGATGAAGAAGCGGGCGGATCTCCTCGTTGCGAATGGATGGAACTATGCGATGATCGATGTCGTCGTTGCGGGGACCGCCGCTGTTATGACACTCCGTGACTACTGTTCTGATCTCGGTCTTGCGATCCATGCACACCGGGCGATGCATGCCGCATTTGATCGTGACCCACGTCATGGTATCACGATGCAGTTCCTCGCTAAGATGATGAGGCTCATTGGTGTCTCTCAGATCCATACCGGAACCGCAGTTGGAAAACTCGTTGGCACCGCACAGGAAGCACGGGTACTTGCAGATATATTGCGGGAGAAGAAGACGATGGGAGTTCCGCAGATGTCACTTGATCAGGACTGGGGGCATATCAGAAGCGCATTCCCGGTCTCTTCAGGCGGTCTCCATCCCGGTCTTGTTCCTGATGTCCTCGACATCTATGGAGACGAACTGGTACTTCTTGTATCAGGAGGAATTCACGGACACCCGGATGGCACCCGGGCAGGAGCAGCTGCTACGATGCAGGCGATCGATGCATGGCATGAGGGAGTCACCCTTGAAGAGAAGGCGGCAGGCTCACCTGAGCTGAAGAGAGCACTTGAGAAGTGGGGATCGTACCAGCCGAAATAGAAGATGAAGACAGACACTCCCACTATTTTTCCAGAGAATAATTCGGATCGTTCATCCTTCTTCGAAGCGCCATACCCTCTGCAAAGAGATACACACCAAAAAGAACGGCGATACCTGCAAGAATAATCATCAAAATCCCGATGATCGCCTCCGGTACAAAGAAGATCATCATTGCCAGGATGAGTGAAAGGATGCCGACACCAAGCCGGAGGGTAAACCCTTCAGGAACGGCATTACGCCCTCTGAGCGCCCTTTTAAGTGAGATCCAGGCACTCGCAAAAGTCCATCCTGCAAGGATGAGAAGAAAGAGCGGGGCAAGGTCTTCAGGTTCAGAGAAGATCGAGTTGATACCGAGAAGAGCAATACCAACACCAAGGATTAAGCGTCCAATCGATCGTATATGCATAGGTCTGACACTGATCGCACTATGCAAGAACGGTATGGAGAGAGCGAGAAATAGAACAGGAACGATGATCGTGATGAGACTGCCAAAGACGAAGTAGGGCTCGGATACGATCCAGACTCCGAAGAGGAGCATGAAGATACCTGTTACAACCATCAACTGCCATGCCCTCGTCTGTTCGGAGAGTACCATCCGGGTATCCCTCCTCATGGCTTTTTTTGAGTCCGTAGCGAGAGCAGAGATGGTATCGATGACCATCAGGACAAGGGGTGCATCATCTGCAAGATGCAGAACCGGGTGTTTCTTTGGATCATAGCGGTCAAGATGCACCCGGTATTCGGTTGCCGTCTCATGCAGATGGTATTGGCCATACCGGTAACTGGCAATCGTTCCGGGGGAGGGGATGTTTATGCGTGATCTCACCCACTGATCCCCAAGCGGTATTATAACCGTCTCTTTTGGCACCACGACCTCCCAAACCCCTTTATGGAGGGGAGCAAGAAGATCTTCAAGCCTCTGCATACAAAATCCTTGTCTGTTTTATATTTGAGCGTATCTATCTGAAAAAAAGGTATTAGGAGATCTGGGTGACCGTCATACTTCCGGGAGCGACCATAAAGAACATCAGACCAAGAACGGCGAGGATGACGATGACGATGATCGGCAGAAGTACTGCAATAACCGCTCTGAACATTGAGATCTTATGATACTCGGATGCACCCATAATCATCAGGACAAGTGCCCAGATGCTGCCGATGAAGCCGATGAAAGGAATCCATCCGATAGCTGCCTGTGGGGTTTCAGCAAGAGCAAACGCACGTACCGTTGCGGTATAGTCGCCTCTGCCCCCGACGATCTTCAGACAGATATGGATGATACCACCAATAATCAACAGGGCAATGGTCCCACCAATAACAAGAGAGATTAAAAAGACGATGATGGCAGCGATATCTCCTGCAGGTGATAATGGCATCGGATTAATTGGTCCAAAGATGAGAGCAATCACAGAGGTAAGCACCGAATAGATCAGGATGACGATCAGAAAGTAGATGATCGAGTCCATAAGTGATCCCGACCTGCTCTTCCGGATGGTCGCACCCGGATCGGTGATCATCCCCCGGAATGTTTCGATAAATGAGAGTGACATAGTGGATATAAACGAGAAGATTCTATAAATACTCTTTCGTTGTCAAGAGAAGGAGGATCAGGGATTAAAATCCACGGTACTCTTCAGCAGTCACAGAATGCCGGGTAAATGAACCATCAGCATAGACCATCACAAAAACCGGCTCCCCGCTTCGAAACCGCCTGATAGCTGCATCATAGGTCTTTCGTACATGACGGAGATTATGTTCTGAAAAGTGGCACTGAATTGCTTCCCAGAACCCAATCTGCTGGTTTAGAAAGGCGATTTCATAGGAGATGACTTCATCAGCCATCAATTTTGCCGCCTCTTCATCAATTGGGAGATGATACTCCCCATGATCTCCAAGCCCGCTGATCTGCCGCCAGTCAACCACCCCGTCTGCATCAGGCTCACGATGGAGCATGTAAGGATAGATTCGGCATATGAAAAAGCGGTGATCATAGATACTACACCTTCGATCAGAAGTCAGAAAGCAACAGGTCCCATCATCTCTTACTCTGAGAGCATAACCTGAGACATACAGGGTTCCAAACTGATCCCCATACTCAAAATCCGGTGCCGGTATCAGAGCATCAGGATCGATTTCCCGGACACCAGGAAGATCTGCATCAAGGAGGAAGACATGCCCGTTATAGGATGACGTACAGCATTGCCCACATCCGTTGCAGGAGAACCCGACTTCACGTATTATCCTGAACAGCTCTTCTTTCGAATATGACGCAAGATCCTCTGCCTCCTCACGAAGACATCTGAT
>NZ_JAUSCG010000059.1 GCF_030651615.1 Methanocalculus sp. | reverse complement strand
CATGAACCAGCCGCTCGTCATGTGTGAACGGAGGGTTGCACGTGACGATTCGGGTGCAAGCGCCCTGAACTCAGGGAAGACCGCATCAAGGATATGGACGACGACCGCATCATCGATCCCGAGCACCACCGAGAGTTCATGGGTGAGGTCATCCCCATCGAAGGTACCCTTCTTATAGGCATGGAGGGTGGTCCTGAGTGCCTCCTCCTTCTCAGAAGAGATGGTGACACCGGTGATCGCTTCAATACCCTCGATCTGTTTCCGTGCGATCCCGACATTTGGGCGCGGCAGACCGCCGAGGTAGAAGACCCGGTCAAGAACCGCCATCGCCTCAGGTCCAAACTGCCGGTACACCTCCTGCTCCTCAACGATGACCGGATTCATCGCCTCGTCAAATCCCATGGCAAGGTATGCCTGCCTGAGCCGCTCTATCGTATCAAAGACCGGGTGAGGGCGGGCACGCCGGTAGGTATAGCGTGGGTACTGCCGGTTCATCGGAGGAGTGGAGAGGACCCGGGTTCCATCATGCCATGCTCCTTCAAAATCATCTTTTGAACGTTTTCTAAACTCTTCAGCATCAAATCTCATGTATCCTCCTCAAGGCAGACGACCCGTGAGACCGGGCTCTCGTCCCGGATACGGTATCCGGAGAGTCGGGCAACCTTCTCTGCAAAGGACCGGACATAGGCATGATCGGGCATCTGCTCCATTGATAATCTGCTACGACTGTATCCGAGATACATATATCCTTTGACTTCGACAAACGTCGGTGCGGCATCTGCGATGATCCTCGCATACTTCTCAGGAGAATGATCATTGAGTCCCTTCACAAGCGTCATCCGGATGGCTGATCTCCGTGATGAGAGGTATGAAAGGCTCTCCTGTATCCTCTCCCAGTAATCCCCCTTCGGGCGGCAGAGCATGGTATAGGTCTCCTCATCCGGTGCGTCGAGCGAGAGGTACATCTGTGTGGGATATAACCTCTGAACGACCCAGGGCCGTGTCCCGTTTGAGACGACAAAGACGGTGTACCCGTTCTCCTTGAAGAGATCAACGAGTTGTGGGAGCTGTGAGTAGCAGGTCGGTTCACCAGAGAGTGATATTGCAACCTGATTTGGCGTCTCTGTTGCCACATTCCAGCGTTCCGCAGTCACATCTTTGTGTGGCTTATACCCGGCAAGCCCTTTTTTATGCAGCTTCCTGACACCGGAGACGATCTCGTCTGGGGTAAGTTCGATCTCATGTGCCACCTCATTCTCCATCGATCTCCAGCAGAAGAGGCACCGCTGATTGCACCGGAGAGTCGGGGTCATCTGGATACAGCGGTGACTCTCAATCCCATAGAACTGGTGTTTATAACACATATCCCCGCCACGGAGCGCACGTTTGCTCCACATGCAGGGTTTCACCGCAGCAGATGAATCCGGAGAAAAGAAGAGGTACCCCTGCTTCCGCAGGGCATCACATGCTTTCGAGTGCATCGATACCAAGGGTCTCCAGGGCTTCCGAAAGGGTATTCTTCGTCGCATCCACAAGGCAGAGCCGGGAATCAAGGGATCTCCCCTCAGCCTTTAAGACCGGAACGAACCGATAGAAGGTGTTGAAGAGATCTGCAAGATCCCGAATATAGGTGGCTAGAAGATGCGGCCTGAGATCGGAGATGACCGTCTCAAGAACCTTAGGGAATCGGGCGATCGCCTTTGCAAGAGCGATCTCATGAGGGTCATCATATTCATATACGTCAGCAAATGCCCCGGCTTTTGCGAGGATTGAAGATGCCCTTGCATGAGCGTACTGGATATATGGAGCACTCTGCCGTTCAAAGTCCAGTGCCTGCTTCCAGTCAAAGACGGTGCTCTTCTCAGGCGAGACTCTGGCGATATCGTACCGGATCGCACCGATCGCAACCGATCTGGCGATACGCTGCCGCTCTTCTTCAGAGAGCTCAGGTCTTCGCTTCGTCACCTCTTCAAAAGCACGAATGATGACTTCGGCGATCAGTTCATCAGCAGAGATGAACTTCCCTGCACGGGTGCTCATTGACCCTTCGGGGAGTGAGACGAACTCGAAATGGAGGATCTCGGGAGCTTTTTCACCCAGCAGTTTCAGTGTAGCCGAGAGCTGGGCTCCGATCAGTTTATGATCCGCACCGAGGACATCGATGATCCGGTCGTAGTTTGCGGCTTTCCAGATATGGTAGGCGAGATCACGGGCAGCATAGACGCTGGTCCCATCCTTTCGCCTGAGGATGTACTTCTTCTCAAAGCCATATTCCGAGAGATTGATGGAGAAGAGTTCGCCATCATTCTCTGCCTCATCCAGCCGGGAGAGGCGGTCCAGTACCCGCTGCATATCCCCGATCCGAAGGAAGGTACTCTCCCGAACAAAACGGTCATGAACAACATTCAGATCCAGAAGAGTTGTTTTTATACCATCGATACAGGTATCAACCGCCTTTCGGAACTCCTGCTCCGCTTTCTTCTCTCCACGCTCGATCTCCTGCATCAGACGTTCTATCGAGTCGTTGATCGAGGGATCATTCTCGATCTCACGGTTCGCCTGAATATAGACACGGGCGATGAAGTGATCCCCTTTCTCATCGGGTTCCGGGGATATTCCAAGTGTTTCAAGCCCCCAGACGACGATGGCAATCTGGCGGCCCATATCATTGAGATAATACTGGACCTCAAGGGGATATCCAGCCTTTCTGAACGCACGGGCAAGGGTATCACCGATA
>NZ_JAUSCG010000057.1 GCF_030651615.1 Methanocalculus sp. | reverse complement strand
GTCATCCGGAGGAATGAATCAGCGGTTTGTGATGGCCGCATCCACCATCCTCTCTCCTCCGTTTCTGATTGCGGATGAGCCGACAAAAGGGCTTGATCGAGACTGTATTGCTGATGTCGTCGCTGAACTGAAGAGTTGTATCAGAGACTCGGGTTCATCACTCATGCTGATTACTCATGATATCACCGTTGCCAGGACACTTGCAGATCGGATCTCTGTGATGTATGCTGGTGAAGTGGTTGAGGAAGGACCTATTGGTTTGGTTCTTTCTTCACCCTGCCACCCATACACCCGTGGACTTGTCGGGAGTCTCCCTGAGAACGGGTTCAAACCGATCCCGGGTATGGCACCATCCCCGGTTGCAATGCCGAAAGGATGCAGATTTCATCCACGATGCAGAGAGCGGCTGGACTGCTGCTCAGAGATTCATCCTTTCATGGTTGATTTTAATGAAAGGATGGTGAGGTGCTGGTTATGTCGCTGAAGGCTGATTCGGTTTCAATTGTATATCGCGGCTCTGGATTTTTCTCTTCACCCTTAAACAAGGTCCTCAATAAGGTAAGCATTGAGCTTCATCCCGGTGAGACGTATGGGTTGATGGGCTCATCCGGTTCTGGTAAAAGCACACTTGCACGGGTGATAGCAGGGCTTGAACGCCCACGAGAAGGGAGAGTGTTGTATGCAGGAAAATCCCTTCCGGATATGGATCGGGTTGAATACCAGACGTACAGGCGGGATGTACAGGTATTATTCCAGGATCCGACAGCGGCAATGAACCCAAAGAAGAAGGTGGAGCAATCGATGAGGGATGTTCTCCGCCTGATGAAGGTGCCGAAGATGAAACATTCGGGTCTCATTCTGGATGCACTGGATCATGTCGGAGTGACTGACGATGTGATTGAACGAACGCCGATGCAGCTTTCGGGGGGTCAGAACCAGAGGATTGCTCTTGCACGAATCCTCCTCTTAAACCCTGAGTATATCATCCTTGATGAACCGACCTCCGCCCTTGATGTCTCGGTTCAGTCTCAGGTACTCCGTCTATTACAGGATATTCAAGATGAGCGCGGGACCGGGTATCTCTTCATCTCGCATGATTCTGCTGTTGTTGATTTTATGGCCGATCGGAAAGGGGTCTTGATTGATGGTTCTCTCTCTGAAGGGGAGGATCGGTAGATGATTCCGGTGCAATTCACCCAAGAGATCAGGAAGATGGAAGGGCAAGCCCACGACTTTAGTCGTGGGTAGTTGATCTCCCCTCTTTCATCTCTATTTTTATTTGTATGACTGTTATGTTAGTTGAGCCGATATCTCTCCAATTGATATTGAATTGGAGTGTTTGATCTGGATTTTTTTATGATTTATCTTGAAACTGAAGTTATTATATAGTTAAGGTTTGTAATATGTGTATGAATTGATCTTACGAAATTATGTAATTATATGATCAATGTGTGTGCTAATTTCATTGACGTTGATAACAACTGGTGCATCTCTGCTCCAGTGTCCTGGCAACTGATGAAAGAATTCAGGAGAATCTCTATGAAGAACTATTGTCTAACAACTCTCTTGGTCATGGTTGTTATCTGCACCCTCTTCACAGCAGTGGTGTCTGCTGAAGAGATGGGATCTGTTCAGATCAATCCCGATCAGAAAACCATTTTTGGTCCGTTTATGACGACATTTGTGAGTCTCTTCTCAACCGAGAAGACAGTTCAGTCCTCTTATGGTTACTCAGAAGCCTCCGGTGATCGCCTCTTCAATTCAAGAGATGCGGTTGGTGAATGGAGTAATGATGATATCTTTGATGTTCATCTGGCAAAGACTGCTCCATACCTCACCATCCTCTCACTCCGGTGTACCATTGCAATCGATCAGAAGAGGCAGATGACACTGACAAGCTCTGCAAATGAACTCTACAACCTTGCAACCTCGTCATGGGCCGAGGTTGATGCTCTTGATGTATCAAGTGAGAGGAAGGGTCGGAAGAGTGAGTATATGCGCTCACTCATCGACTATATCACAGTATCCTCTTCTTTACGAAATGGTCTTCCGGCAACGGAGCAGAATAAAGGAGAGTGTATAAAGGGAATTCTTGATGCAACAGGACGCCTTGACAATGCTCTCAAAGATATAAACTTCTATCCTGAGTCGGTGGAAGCTGTTCCCTCTGTTGAGATCCAGTCCATCGATGATATGCTGGTGACGATCTCAGAAAATGTCCGACAGCTTGGAGAATCGTTTGTATATATGGATGCAAAACAGAGCAATCGAATCTCGATTTACCCAACCCGGTACTCAGCGCGATCGAATTATTACTATGAGATTATGCGTGGTACAGAACATAAAAATGCAGCAAATGGGAAGACCTTCCTGTTATTAGTTATTCAGGTGACTCATCTTGGTAATCTGGATGGGAAGAACTATATGATAACAACCCCTGCACTCTCGGCATTTACATTGAATACCGGAGGGGTGAAACTAAAACCGATCAGTTCGCCTGAGACCACATCCCTTGGTGAGATGTATATCCAGAAGAAGCTTGATCGCCGGGAGATCCAGCGGAGTATCCTCTTGTTTGAAGTTCCGGAGTCTTTCAATCCGGGAAGGACGGTATTATCCGTTGATCTCGGCTCTACATGGGGTGTTGTCGAGTGGGTTCTTGAAGGTGGAAATTCACCTGACTGATCATTTCTGAAAGAACACTCTTTTTCCCCCTCTTCTTTTGATCTCCCTTCCATCTCAATTTATACCCTTGAGGTTCAACATGAATCAGAAGATGGAACGCTACAGGATCGCCACCATAACAATCATCGCTCTATCAATTTTCTTAGCAATCGTACTCTATCCTATGGCCCCGGAGATGATCCCGACACACTGGAACATTGCGGGCGAGCCGGATGCATGGTCTGATAAAGCCTATGGGCTCGCCATCATCCCGATCATCCTATTCGTATCAGCCCTCATCTTCTCAGTGATGCTCAGGTACATCGGGCCAACAGATCTGCGGGGGAGGAGGGCCACCGGCTGGTTCATCGTCTGCATTCTGGGAATCCTTCTGGCAATCCAGATCTACGCGGGGATGGCCGCAGTCGGTGACCCGCTCCCGGCGGCACTCTTCTTCCCGATCCTCTTCGCCACTCTGTACTTCTGCATCTCGTTCCTCCTCCCCCGGATATCCAGAAGAAACCGTATGATCGGGATACGGACACCCTGGACGATGAAGAGTGCTGATGTCTGGCGGCATACCCATCTGGCAGGAGCCCGTGTCTTCAGAATCGCAGCCGGTTTCACCCTCCTTGGTGCACTCTTTCCCGATCATCTCTTCCTCTTCATCATCGCTCCGGCAGTCGGTGCTCTTGTCTGGCTTGTCTTCATCAGTCATCGCGAGTACCAGAACCTTGGGGAGATCGGATGAAGGGGGGCGAAACCTGCCAGAAGACCCTCGAAGCCTTCTTTGGCCATACCACATTCCGCCCGAACCAGGAGGCGATCATCCAGGACCTCATTGAAGGCCGCGACGTCCTCGCTGTTATGGCGACCGGCGGCGGCAAATCCCTCTGCTACCAGCTCCCGGCACTGATACTCGGCGGCCTGACGATAGTCGTCTCCCCACTGATCGCCCTGATGAAAGACCAGGTCGATGATCTGATGAAGCAGGGGATCAAGGCAGCCCTCCTCACCTCCAGTCAGACCTATGATCAGAGGAAGGCTGTCGAAGAGGAGCTGAAGGGAGGCAGGATCACGATCCTGTACGTCTCCCCGGAACGGATGAGCCTCGGATCGTTTCAGGTCCTCCTCAAAACGCTCCACCCGAAGCTCTTTGCAATTGACGAAGCCCACTGCATCTCCCAGTGGGGTCACCAGTTCAGGAAAGACTACCGGGGTCTCTCGGTGATCCGCGATCTCTTCCCGAAGACTCCGATCATCGCCCTCACTGCGACCGCGACCGAAGAGGTGAGGGAGGATATCATACTACAGCTCCGCCTCAGATCCCCCCGCCGGTACGCTGGTGGCTTTGATCGTGATAATATCACCTATAGTGTAGTTGAAGAACGAAAAGAAGAACATCGGTTCCGCCGTCTCGTCGCATTCATCTCAGGATACCGCAATAAATCCGGGATCGTCTACTGTCGGTCGAGGAAAGCAGCAGCCGATATAGCAGAGAAACTGCAGAAGAAACATATCCTTGCCCTTCCGTATCATGCAGGCATCTCAGGCAATGAACGGTCACGGGTACAGGATGCATTTCTTAAAGGGGATACCCGGATCGTCTGTGCAACAATCGCATTCGGGATGGGGATCGACAAACCAGATGTCAGGTTCGTCGTTCATTTCCATCCTCCAAAGGATATCGAGTCCTTCTACCAGGAGAGTGGGCGGGCAGGCCGTGATGGAAGACCCTCGGAGTCACTCCTCTTCTACTCAAAACAGGACTTTGAGATCTCGAAGAGACTGACCGAGAAGGAATATACAGACACAACAGCCTGCAGTATCAGGCTGAAGAAACTGGGTATCATGCAGGACTGGTGCGAGAGCTCCACATGCAGACGCCGCCGCCTCCTCTCCTCGTTTGGAGAAGTGTACCCCAAAGCACGATGCGAGAGTTGTGATATCTGCCTCTCTGCCCCGTCTTCTCCCGAGGATCAGATCATCACCGGTGTCACCTCTCTCAAGGGCCGATATGGGATCGCAACAGCAGCTCTGATCCTCTCGGGAACCTCTAAGAAATTTGGCCACGATAAGCTCCCTGCCTTTGGAATTGCGGGTGAAATGCCTTTGGATGAAGTTTTATCGCTTATAAACGCTCTTATTAAAGAGAATCGGCTGGAAGTCACAGAAAACAGCCGGTTGAAGAATGCAAAACCAAAATGTGGAAAGATCTGATCTGAGGATACTTTTATTACTCTGATGTGCATATATGTTCATTACAGAACACTGATGTGTACTATTGGAGGATAACGATGCAGACCAAAATATACCTCGATGAGGAGAATCTCCCAAAGACCTGGTATAATATCCAGGCGGATCTCCCCTCGCCCCTTGATCCGCCGCTCCACCCGGCGACCGGAAAACCTGTTGGATCGGCAGATCTCGCTCCGATCTTTCCGATGGAGCTGATCGGCCAGGAGATGAGCACAAAGCGTGACATCCAAATTCCTGAAGATGTCCGTGAGATCTTAAAGATCTGGAGGCCCTCTCCCTTAATTCGTGCCCACCGGCTTGAAAAGTATCTGAAGACCCCTGCAAAGATCTACTACAAATGGGAAGGTGTCAGCCCTGCCGGGAGCCACAAGCCAAATACCGCTGTTCCACAGGCGTATTACAATATGAAGGATGGGACAGAGCGGATCGCAACCGAGACCGGTGCTGGTCAGTGGGGATCAGCCCTTGCCTTTGCAACGAGCCTCTTTGGGCTTGAGTGCACCGTCTATATGGTGCGGTCAAGTTACGTCCATAAGCCGTACAGAAAATCAATGATGCAGGTCTGGGGTGCCGAATGTATTCCGAGTCCGAGCCCGAGGACCGCCTCAGGCCGTGCCATGCTCGAAAAGGACCCGGATACAACCGGATCGCTTGGTATGGCCATCTCAGAAGCCGTTGAGGATGCAGCCACTCATGCAAACACCCACTACTCACTGGGGTCAGTCTTAAACCATGTCTGCCTTCACCAGACGATCATGGGTCTTGAAGCACGCGAACAGCTTGCGATGGTCGATGATTACCCTGATGTCGTCATCGGGAGCGTCGGCGGCGGATCGAACTTCGCCGGGATCTCATTCCCGTTTGCAGGGGATATCCTCACCGGAAAGGCAAAAGGCACAGAGATCATCGGTGTTGAGCCGGCTGCCTGCCCGACGATGACCCGGGGTCTCTACGAGTACGACTATGGGGATGTTGCAGGGCTCACCCCGATGCTGAAGATGTACACCCTTGGGCATGAGTTTGTTCCTCCGGCACTCCATGCAGGCGGACTCCGGTACCATGGTGACTCCCCGATCGTATCGCGGCTTGTTCATGACGGGATCATCACGCCAAAGTCGTACTTGCAGAATGAGGTCTTTGAAGCAGCTGAGATCTTTGCCAGGACCGAAGGGATCATCATCGCTCCAGAGGCTGCACATGCAGCAAAAGGTGCAATGGATGCAGCACTTGAGTGCAGAAAGACCGGGGAGGCAAAGACGATCCTCTTCTGCAACTCCGGCCACGGCCACTTCGATATGTCCGCATATGATGCCTTCCATGCAGGCGAGATCATCGATTACGAATGTCCGGACGATCTGATCAAAGAGTCACTCTCCCATCTCCCGAAGATGCGAGGATGAAGAGGAAGATCGGGCTTGTGATCAATCCGATCGCAGGCCTTGGGGGTACTGTCGGGCTGAAGGGAACCGATGGCCTCTCTACAGAAGCACGTGAACAGGGGGCAGTACCAAAAGCCGGAATTCGGGCGGAAGAGACCCTCTCTCTCCTCCGGGATGACCCCCTTCACTTCTTAACCGCCTCCGGTGCAATGGGAGCAGACGCTCTCACCGACTGTGGGATGAGCGATTATACCATTCTGTACCGGTGCAGTGATCCGACAACCGCAGAGGATACGATAGCCGCCTGTAAAGAGATCGCAGAAGCAGGTGCTGATATCATCATCTTTGCAGGCGGTGACGGAACAGCCCGTGACGTCCTCTCCGCAGTCGGACAATCTCTTCCGATCCTCGGCATTCCGGCTGGTGTGAAGATGTACTCAGCCGTCTTTGCAACAGATCCGATCGCAGCTGCCGCACTGATCCGTGAGGCAGGCACTCTTCCTCTCCGTGATGCCGAGGTGCTGGATATCGATGAGGAGGCATACCGAAACGGCCTCCTCACCTCCCGTCTCTATGGGATTGCACGCACCCCGTTCCTCCGGGGCTTTGTCCAGCATGCGAAAGAGACCTTTTTTGGGTATCTGGATGAAGACCGGGAGAGGCGGGATATTGCACGGTTCATGGCAGGTGTCCTCGCCTCAGGCCGCCCCTTCATCCTTGGTCCGGGATCGACGACCGGGGCGATTGCAGAAGAGATGGGCCTTCCAAAGACCCTCCTTGGATTTGATGCCTATGCAGATGGCACCATCTCTCTGGCTGATCTGAATGAACGATCATTGCTTGCATTCTTACATGATCATACGGATACCCGTCTGATCATCAGCCCGATCGGGGCACAGGGCTTTGTCATCGGGCGGGGAACACAGGTCGTCTCTCCTGCTGTCCTGAAGCAGATTGGATATGAAAAGATCATCATCGTTGCTACAGAGAGCAAACTCAGGGCGACACCGGATCTTCATATCGACTCGGGCGACCATGCACTTGACTGCTCATTTCCACAATCAGTCCGCGTGATCTGCGGATTCGGTATTGCACAGCGGCGAAAACTCCTGAGATCCGTCTAAGAAAAGGGTTCTTTTATAAGTGAATTGTACAAATATATACATTGTACTACACTCATGGAGACCACCCAATGCCGAATGTCACCGCATTTCTCGATATAGGCGCGGCCCGATCAACAAAGCCTGTCCTGATCATCCCCTCAAAGGATGAGTCGTATACGATGCGGGACCTCCTGAATGCCACTTCTGCCCTTGCTGACCTCTTTCAATCGCTTGGAATTGTCAGTGGCGATCGGATTGCGATCTATCTGGAGAGTTCCGCCGAGTATCTCATCTCGTACTTTGCGGCATGGCGTCTTGGTGCAGTGGCTGTTCCGGTGAACCGGGTCTCTACACACGAGGAGCTCTCCTATGCCCTTGCCCAGTCAGGGAGCAGACTGCTCATCACCGATCCTGAAGGGGCAGATGGTGCCAAAACCATACCTGGCATCACAATTATCTCAACCGGTAATGCCGAGACCATCCCCTGGCCGGTGCTGCGGGACGCAGTTGAATGGATACCACCCATGAACTGCTCGCCAACCGATCTCGCCCAGATCCAGTATACCTCCGGAACGACCGGAAGGCCAAAAGGTGCAATGCTCACGCATGGCGGATGGATGGCGGCTCTGGATGCCGAAGCTGAGGTGCTCCGCCTCCAACCCGATGATGTGTACCTCGGGATCTATCCGATGGGTCATGTCGGGATCTCATGGGGAATAGCTGCACTCAAGGCCGGTGCAACCTTCATTGCAATGGAGCGGTTCGACCTTGAGCGCTACATCGAACTCATAGAAGACTATGGTGTCACCGTCCTAGCCGGGATGCCGCCGGTGATCCACTCGCTCCTTGCAGCACCGCCGGGGACAGAAGACCGTCTTGCGACGGTCCGCGAGATCATATCCGGTGGTGGCCCCCTCCATCCCGAGGTCTGGAGACCGTTCCATGAACGGTTCTCTATCCCGATCATCAATGCATACGGCCTCTCGGAGACGATCGTCGTTGGGACGGGGACTGCGATCCGGGCAGAAGATTATCCCTTTGCTGACCGGTTCCTCTCAGTCGGCCATCCGGTCGGGTATTCGGAAGTCAGGATCGTGGATACACAGGACCCTTCAATCCATCTTCCTGATGGAGAAGAAGGGGAGATTGCCCTCCGTGGCCCTGCGGTCGCCCTTGGGTACTATGGGATGCCGGAAGAAACAGCAGAGTCATTCCTCCCGTCCGGCTGGTTTTTAACCGGCGATATCGGGTACATCGATTCGGAAGGCAGGCTCTCGATAACAGACCGGAAGAAGGATATGATCATCATGTCGGGTTGGAAGATTTACCCGACCGAGGTCGAGAGTGTCCTCCTCCGCCATCCCGATATCGCTGATGCCGCCATATTCGGTATCCCCGATACAAGACAGGGTGAACGCCCGATAGCCGCTATCGTTCCAAGAGAGGGTGCAACCCCCTCTCCAGAAGAGATCATCGACTACTGCCGCAGTCATCTTGCCGGATACAAGGTGCCAAGGGACGTGATCATAACGCCCCACCTCCCGAGGATGAACGGCTGGAAACTGATGCGAAGAACACTCAGAGAAAAATATATCAGGGAATCATTATGAAATCAAGAGATATAGCACTTGTCGGCATCCTGCTTGCAGCAGGAGCCATCGTCCGGTATATGTCACTCGTCATACCGGGGCCAATTGTCGCAAACCTGGTTATTGCGTTCTACTCACTTGCAATAATCCTGGTCGTTCCAAAGATCAGCGAGGCACTTGGAATCGGTGTCATTGCAGGTCTCATATCGGCACTGATCAGCCATTCGATCTTCCCGCCTGCAAACCTCATATCCGAGCCTATCGGTGCGGTCGTCTGTATTCTGGTCTTTATGGCCTTAAAAGACAGGCTGAAGATTGCAGCACCAGGAATTACGGCTCTTGTTGCCACCCTCGCATCTGGCCTCTCCTTTGTGGGGGTTGTCGTCGTCCTCCTCCTCGCAGCGCCGGGTATGCTTGCACAGGCGGTCACCTTAAGCGGGTTTGTGATGGCAGTTGTTCCGATCGTCGTCATCACCGCAGTGGTGAACGGCATCATCGTCTCGATGCTCTACCCGGCTGCATCACGGATCCTTGAGAGGTAACCGATGATCAGGATAGAAGACCTCACGTACACCTATCGGAACCGGGATATCCCGGTCCTCAAAAACATCTCTCTCTCACTTCCGAAAGGGTCAATGACGATCCTCACCGGCCCGTCAGGTTCAGGCAAGACCACCCTCTGCCGTGCAATGGCCGGTATCCTCTCCCATGTCTATACGGGAAAGGCGACCGGAACGATTACAATCGCCGGCAGGGACATCATGGCATACAAAGGGATCGAGGAGCTCTCTCATGACGTCTCGATGGTCTTTGATGATGCCGATGCCCAGCTGATCTTCACCACTGTCGGTGAAGAGGTGATGACGAGCCTTGAGAACAGGGGTCTTCTCAGAATGGATGCTGAAAATGAGCTGACACGACTCCTTGACCTCCTTGAGATCGCCACTCTCAAAGAACGTGCCCCCTATACACTCTCCGGAGGACAGAAGCAGAAGGCGGCGATTGCAGCAACACTTGCACTTGATTCAGCGGTTCTTATCCTGGACGAGGCAACATCCGAGCTGGATGCCGAGGCGAGAAACGTTGTCTTCTCTATCCTGAGGCAGCTTGCGGACCTTGGCAGAACGATCGTACTTGTTGAGCATATGATCGACGAAGCGGCTGCATTTGCTGATGCCTGCCTGCTCATTGAAGACGGGCAGATCACCGCATCCGGCACTCCGGCCGAAGTATCCCGCCGGATTCAGGAGAAGCTCCCTCCGATCACGAAACGATCCGGAGCTCGCGGGGGTGAACTCTTCATCGAAGCACAGGATCTTGTACATTGTTACGGAGATCACCGTGCCGTTGATGGAGTCAACTTTACCCTTCGTAGCGGCGAGATCGTCGCTATTGTCGGCGAAAATGGCTCAGGGAAAACCACACTCGTCAAACACTTCAACGGTCTCCTCAAGCCGACCGAGGGGACACTTCGGATCAAAGGATCCGTCTGCAACGGCCAGTCCATCTCGACCCTCTCCCGTCATACCGGCCTCGTCTTCCAGAACCCCGATACCATGCTCTTTGAAGATACCGTACACAAAGAGATTGCATTTGGGCTGAAGAATATCGGGACAGACGTACACTGTATCGGGTCGGTCCTCGCTGAGGTCGGGCTTGCCGGAAGGGAGGATACAAATCCCCGGCATCTCTCCCGTGGCGAGCGGCAGCGGCTCGCCCTCGCCTGTGTTATTGCGATGGATCAGGAGGTCTTTGTCCTTGATGAGCCTACAACAGGGCTTGATCTTGCAGAATCACTTCAGATCATGGAAATTCTGATGAGGCTTGCGGATGAAGGGCATGGCATTGTGATGATCACGCATAATCCAGGTCTTGCAACCGCATTTGCTGATCGTGTGATGAAGATGAGTAACGGCCGTTTCATCTCTTCTCAGGAGGTATAAAAAATGCAGGAGATTATGCAGTATATCCCCGGAGACGGAATCTTTCACCGGGTACATCCCTTTACAAAACTCCTCTTCACTATCATCATCGTCCTGCTTGCAGTCCTGACCAGTGATCTCATCCTGTTAGCAGTACTGCTTCTGGTCGTCTTCCTTGCTGCATGGGCAGCAGGTCTTGGGCGGGGTCTCACCGAACAGATCCCGCTCCTCCTCGTCCTCGGTCTGATGCTCGTCCTCTTTACGGTCCTGACGATGCATGGAGGTGAGGTCATCTTCACCCTCATCCCCTCAGGCATTCCGTTCATCGGAGGAGCTCTCCCGGTGACGACCGGTGCACTCCTGTTTGGAACGATCCTCTCGCTCCGGTTTGCTGTGATGCTCTTTGCATTCCAGCTCCTCGTCGTCTCGACAAAACCGGGAGAACTCGTCACCACGCTCCGGCAGCTGAAGATGCCGATCGACTACACCCTGATGTTCCTCATCGCGCTCCGGTTCATCCCGACCCTTCAGAGGGAGGGAATCCGGATCAGTGAAGCACAGCTTGCACGCGGATACTCCCCCGGTGATGGAATGATGGGTAAGATACGGGGTCTTCGCCCGGTCATCCTCCCACTGATCTTAAACTCTCTTGGAAAGGCTGATACGCTTGGGCTGACGATCGATATGCGTGGATACCGGCGGGGGAGGGCACAGACCGAAAAGATCGTGTTTGGTTCCCTTGATGCCATTGTCATCCTCTCTGCGGTGGCCCTTGCAGCAGTGATAGCAGGTGTCCAGATCCTGTAGGTGTATAAAAATGGAAGAGCCAGAGATGAGAACGAGCGGTGTTCCGGGTCTTGATTCGGTCATCGGCGGCGGATACCGTCCGGGGAGCAGGATCATCATCTATGGCTCCCCGACATCGGGACTTGATATCCTTGCTGCCCAGTTTGCGAAGGCAACAGGCGGACCTTATCTGATCCTCGATGAAGAGGCACGGAATGGGATGATCCCGGCAGCCGGATTATCAATAGAAGATATCGCCAATGATATCAGGGGCACTACCACCGTTCTCGACTCACTTTCGTCAGTGATCCTCGATAGGGGTGTATCACAGGCAACCCGCCTCCTCACTGTGGCAACAGAAGTATTCAGGGCGAAAGGGGGTTGTCTTCTCTGCACATTCTATGAAGGCCTTCATCTTCCTATTGAAGAGATGCAGATCTTTCGGCAGGCAGATATCATTATTAATCTCAGATCAGAGGTTCACCAGTCTCAGATTGAGCGGAGACTTGTCATTATGAAGTATCGTGGTATGCGGATTGTGGATCGGATGATCCCCTTTGTCATCACCGCGGAGGGAATAGAGCTCTCGACGACATCAAGGGTAGTATGAAGAGGGGATGAACAGGCTGGGAGAGAAATCCCCTGACTACTGATACTCTCCCCTCACCAGCCTGACCGCCTCACACATCCGGGAGAGCTTTGCAAACGCCCCTTCCGGTGTATGCATCCGGAGTCCGCAGTCCGGGTCGATCAGGATCGTCTCGGGTGAGAAGAGATCGATACACGCCTCGATCCGTTTTTTGATCAGATCAACCGACTCGACCTCATGATCAGAAGAGGCGACACACCCGCATCCGACCATCTTCCCGTGCAGATCTCTTCCCGAGAAGATCTCAAGATTCTCAGGCTGTGTCGCCGCCTCGATATCCAGAATGGCTATCGGGAGGCGGAGGAGGGGATCGATGATCGTTTCAAGGGGCCCGCAGACATGCAGGCAGACCGGGAGAGGGACCGTTTCTGCAATGATCATAATCGCCTCTGCTGCCGTATTCAGGTCGGCAACACCGGTCGAGAGGATCGGCTCATCGATCTGGATCATACTCACTCCGGCATCTGCAAGAGCACGACCCTCGAAAGCGAGTGCTCGTGCCAGATCGAGGATCAGTTCGTTCCGGTTCCGGTACCCGGGTGTTGCGATCCTGAGTGCATGGGCAATCGATGAGGGGCCAGTCAGGATACCCTTTACCCTCTTCGTCTGTGTCAGCGCATACTGTGTATCTGAGACGGTGATCCCGCCCGATGCTGCTCCTACATGGGATATGACGGTGTCGTCACGGATGCCGGGAAGCTTCCCGGTAAACGCCTTCACCATCCCTTCCCGCACCTGCCCGTCTGAGATGATATCGACTCCGGCACGGATCTGCTCAGCTACCGCAAACCTGACCGCATGCTTATAGGGATCAAGCAGTGTGCCAAGACCACTTCCTTTCACTGCGGGAAAGCTTCCTACAACCGTCGTCGGGAGGAGGATACCGGGATCGAATCGCTGGGCTGACATAATCGTTTATGGTGTAACACGGTGGCGGTCACGCGGGAAGAGGACCGCCTCACGGATATTCTGAAGGTTGCAGATCGTCATGACGAGCCGCTCAACCCCAAGCCCCCATCCTGCATGAGGCGGCATCCCATACTGGAATGGTTTAAGATAGAACTCAAAACTCTCCGGAGAGAGTCCTTTTGACTGAATCTGCGTAATCAGCTGGTCATAGATATGGCACCGCTCTGCACCGGACGAGAGTTCCATCCTTGGGTGCATCAGGTCAAAGGCGTTGCAGATCGTCGGGTCGGCTTTCGATGGCATCGCATAGTACGGGCGGATTGCAGTCGGCCATTCGGTGACGAAGTAGTGGGTCCCCATCTCCTCACCGATGGCACGCTCAGATGCCGTTCCGAGGTCATCACCATATGCGATCGGCTCCTCGCTCTTTTTGCCTGCGATCTCAATCGCCTCAGAGTAGGGGAGACGGGGGAGTCTCGCATCAGGTATCTGGAGATCGTTGATACCAAGGAGTGCAAGCTGGTCGGAACAGTCATCCGCAACAGAAGTGTAGATCTCATGCATCAGCTGTTCAAGTGTCTGCATCACATCTTCATGATCTGCAAATGAGACCTCGATATCGATGGAGGTCGCCTCATTCAGATGCCGGACTGTGTTATGTTCTTCCGCACGGAAGATCGGCCCTATCTCAAAGACCTTCTCACACCCTGCTGCCATCATCATCTGTTTGTACAGCTGAGGGCTCTGGTTTAAGAACGCCTCCTTCTCAAAGTATGCGATCGGGAAGAGCTCGGTACCGCCTTCTGTAGCAGCCGCAACGACCTTTGGTGTGGTGATATGCAGGAACCCTTCACGGTACATAAACGA
>NZ_JAUSCG010000042.1 GCF_030651615.1 Methanocalculus sp. | reverse complement strand
AGGGGGCAAGATTTGAGATGAAGGTGCAAAGAGGTGGATGGCGTGTGGAGTCTGATCAGGAGGCATCAAAAGGTGCGAAAGCCACTCAATCCCACAAAGAGCCGTATTTTATCATCTAAATTATATTAGGATGGTGGTGGGGAGTCGGATCTCAAAACCTGCTCATTTCGTGAATGATACGACATGAAAGCCTGAAAAAGTCATCCCTCACTTGCTGGACATAAACAGGCTGAGAGAGATCCCCGTTATAAGGGCGACAAGAGCCTCTGAACCGAAGTACTCCAGAGAGATGAGAGTTTCAAGTGGTATTCCCCCCCAGAAATGCCCAAGTAAGAGAGAGAGGAGGAATCCAAGGAGGAATACTACACCAAAGTGTTTTAAACCGATGATATAATCAGTGTAGACAAGGCGGATAAAAATAAAACACGCTCCCATAAATATGATGAAGAACGTCATTCCTGCCTCAGATGTTGATGCAGCAAGAGTTCTGGATGAGAAGATGCCAAACTCTGCAATTATCAGATAGATGATGATCCTCCCAAGAGCGCTGTCCTCGGTCTTTCGAATAAGCTGGCTAATATAGGGGGCATTTTCATCTGTCCCTGTATCAGTCTCCCTACAGACCGGCTGTTGTAATAAAACCCCCATTCCTCTCTTGTTCATCACCTTCAGCAGGGCCTTTATAACAGTATTCAGGGCAATTCCAACTGCAAGAATGCCACAGAGCAACCCTGCAATTCCAAAGAATATATTATCAACCGTGAGTCCGCCCTGAACTATTCTGAAGACGAAATCGTGCAGGAAGATGTAGGTTGCGACGGTTATGATCAATAATAGTACAATTTTTTTTACATCATTGCGTGTAAGGTGTGTGAGTATCTCGAGCTTTTTGTTCGCGCTGTCAAGTGCTGCTTCTGTCTTCTTCCAGTCAGTAATATCCTGACCCTGGGCGATCGTCGCAATCACCGTCTTTCCGTCACCTGCAAGGATGTTTGAAGAGTTCCAGAGGATTGCCCTGACATCACTCTTTCGTGTCCGTATAGGGATCTCTCGCGCATCCCAGGATGTTCCGGAACTCGCAGCCTGGATAAGTTCCATCGCAGAGTAACAGGTATCGGGCTGGAAGAGGATGCTGAGATCGGATCCTATCGCCTCTTCAACCGGAATGCCCGAGAGTCGTTCGAAGGCTTTGTTGAACCGGGTAATTCGATAATCCGCACCCCATACGACAATCGGAGCATTTGTATAAGATATGAGGTTGTTCAGGAAATCATTTGTCTCAAGGAGTTCTCGCTGCATCCGTTGTATATCTTCACGGTATGCTTGCATCTCGGCTTCCAATGCGAGCAGCTGATCGTTCCTCTTTTGGAGGATCTCGTTTATCTCTTTGAGTTCCAGGGTCCGTGCCCGAAGCCCCCGCTCTGTGACCATCCACTCCTCTGTCAGAAACGTCACCACAGCCCCGACGATGATGAAGACCAGAACACGGATAGCTCCGTTGAAGAGCTGATCAACCCCTGCATTGGAGATAAGGATGATAAGATACAGAAGTGACAGGATGATTGAAAAGATGAGCCCCTGCCGGAGATAAAAGACACAGGCAAGAATAATCGGGATAAAGAAGAGGATTTGAGCAATATCAGAGAGGCCGGAAGAGAGTAAGAATATGCTTAGAACAATACTCAGTGCGGTCGTACCGAGGACCAAAACGAGTGCCAGCCGGGGATCGAGTGGGAGGTGCATCTCCCTCTTCAATAAAGCATCGAGCAGAGGGGAGAGACCTCCCGGGATCGCCATATCTGGTCTAAGGAGGGTTAAGAAGATAATAATTCCCTTCCCGAGGAATAGGTGACAGGTATCCGCGGCTCTGGTTTCTTCAATGGTGCCGGTCAAAACCTGGTAGCACCATACGTACTTGCCGGATATTCAGGGATTCACCTCGGATTCGTGGGAACAATACCCTAAAATACCCCTCAATTCGTCATCGGGGTCGATCTGAGATGGCCCTTTGGAACCTGGATCTCAAAACGTGCTCCTCTTCCAAAAACACCGGTCTCCTTGATGGTGATGCCGGTGATATCAAGGATCTCACGGGAGAGGGCAAGTCCATATCCGGTATTCCTGCCATACCCCCGGTTGAATATTATCTCCTTATCTTCAATAGGGATCCCAGCACCATCATCCTCACAGACGATGAACACTCCGTCATCACCCTCTTTGAGTGAGAACCGAATCCGGGTCAGGCCTCCCCCGTGCCGAATCGCATTGTCGATCAGATTGAAGAATACTTTGGTGATGAGTGGGTCTGCAAAGACTTCGATCTCTTCGGGGAGATCGTTCTGAAGTCTGATCGTCCCAAGTGCTGCCCCTTCCCCGGCATTGGTGATGAGATCTCTTTGATTCAGCCAGACAGGCGCCTGTACTCCGATCATCTCATATTCTTTGGTGAACCCGATCATCGCGGTGATCTGATCGCTTGCCTTCGTAATCCCCAGGAAGTATCGTTCATATAACTGATCGGAGAGCTTACTCTCCAGCAGGTCAACATAGCCATTCAGAATAAGAAGCTGGTTATTGATATCATGGCGGGTGATACCGGTCAGGAGGTTCAGCTTCTTATTCACCTGCCGTATCGCATCTTCAGCCTTTTTTCGTTCGGTGATATCCCGGATTGAGATAAGAATTGCGTCAGAATCACCAAAACGAATCCTTCTGACGACACTCTCAACCCATATCTCCCTTTTCAAAGCAGTTATGAGCGTATAGTTGGCGGGATATGAGTCGTTTCCCGCTGCAACCTGACGGAAATCCATAAGAACATCTTCCTGTGACTCCGGTGCGATGTACTCCATAACATTCCCAGAACCAATGACCCCGTGATAGTCCACCACATCAACAAGGGTACCTGCAGCCTTGTTCACAAAGAGGAGTTTTCCAGAGAAGTCTATAATCAGAATACCATCGAGTGAATTATCGACCAGAGCCCTGAACTTCTCTTCACTGGCACGGAGATCGTTGTGTGTAGCGATCAGCTCTTCATTGGCTTTATTAAGCTCCTGGTTCTTGTTCCGAAGCTCATACTCTGTCACCCTCCGCCCGGTGATATCCTTGAAGAGCCCCCTCGTATACTGTGGCTTGCCATCAACCAGTTTGCAGTTGACGATCCCCTCAACATACACCTTCGCACCATCGGATCGCCTGAAGATCGCCTCGATGGTACCGACAGTCTCTCCAGCCATCACCCGTTTGAAGAGCTCCATACAATGGTCGAGGCTCTCCTCATGGATGATATCAAAGAGGGTGATGGCGAAAATATCCTCCTCCTGATACCCAAGTATCTCAAGCCACCTCTTGTTTACATAAAAGAAATGACCATCTGGTCCCACACTCTGAATCATATCGGTTGCATTCTGAAGGTCATGGATGCGCTGCTGCTGCTCATCAAAGGTCAACTGCATCTGCCTCATCTGGATGGACTGCCTTGTGAAGTGAACCAGTTCGGTATAGAGAGCCTTTGGGTTACCACCCTTCTGGAGATAGAAGTCAGCCCCATTGTTTAAGGCCTCAATGATGACCTCCTCCCTGCCTTTGCCGGTGAAGATGATGAAGGGGATCTGCTTACCAACGGATCTGACCCTTTTCAACAGTTCTATCCCATTCATCCCCGGCATCTGGTAGTCTGATATAATTGCATCATAGGATTTTGATTCGAGGAGGGCAAGTGCCTCAGGAGCGGAACAGGCTGTATCAACGACAAATTCCGTACCCATCTCAAGATAGATCTTGCCTATCTCAAGGAGTGCAGGCTCATCATCGACATAGAGAAGAAGAGATACCGGTGACCCGGCAGATGACATTTGGAGAAATTAGACTCTGAGACGATAATTGTTTTGGTCTCACAGAATAACAGAACGGACGACGGAAATGGCTCTGTCTAAGAGGGAAAGAGAAGACTCATCTCTCTCTTCAGCAGTACGAGCAAACCAAACACTTTCGCACCATGCGGTACGGACTTTATATTCATAAAAATTCAAGGAGTGAAATAAAACCTTTACAGGTGGTTTGCGTGAAGATTGTTGAAGAACCGGAAGTAAAAATGATTGAAGAGCGAACTGTTGCATATGTCTCATTTGTCGGCAATTATCTTGGAAATACCAAGGTCTTTGAAGGCTTATTTCAGACACTCTGTGACTTTGCGGCACCGTTGCATTTGTTTGGACCGGACACTCTGTTATTATCTGCCTATTACAACGACCCGGATACTACTCCTCCGGAAGAACTGAGGGTTGATGTCTGCATGACCATCACCGATGATGCTGATCTGACTACTGAAGGAGAAGTACACAAGAAACAGCTTCCCGGAGGAAAGTATGTCGTCATGTATGCGGAGCTATCAGGAGCAGAGGAGTATGGTCCTGCATGGAGTACGGTAGGCGAGTGGATGATGCACAATAATCTGGAGATGGATGTCTCACGGCCAGGATATGAGATATACCGGAAGAACCCTGAAGATGACCCCGAGAAACACCATTGTGTTGAGATATGTATGGCCATCAAATAAGGGGAAATGAGAGCGTGCCTCTCATCTTCCTGAGATGAAGTGGACAGGAAAATCGCCTCTTTTTTTCAAAATAACGGTGTAAAACCATTTATGAGTAGTACTGACGATTCGTCAGAGATATGTGGCGATGAGATTTTTGTATGATGACTGCATTATTATGAACTATGAACATTCGGATTATACCATCTCTCCTTCTCCTTGCTCTGCTCCTCTCCATCACAGCAGGCTGTATTGATAACGCGTATTCAAAAGGTGGGTCTGACCAGCAGGAGGTCTCAGAAGAGGGTGTACAGGGTGAGGGTGGACTCATATTCATCCGTGATTTTGAGGGTGGACGGGCCTTTCGAACCAAAACAGATCGCTACTGGGTCCTGCATCTGTCAGGTTCATGGATGGAGATGGGGCGACAGTATGGTGGCCTTATGAACGATGAACTCCGTCTTTTCCATGACGAAATTGTAGCAGACATCTCCGCTCGTGGAGTTTCCAAAGAGATGCAGCATTCGGTTTCAGGAGAGATGTATGAAGGGTATTCGCCCGGACTGAAGGATTTGCTTGAGGGGATCAGCCTGACCTCCGGTATGACGATGGATGAGGTGCTGATAACAAATGCAGGAGTGGCCCTGCTCACGGACGCAATTCTTGGAGATACGCCTCCGGGTGCATGTAGTGGGATTGCTGTATGGGATGGATATACTGAGGACGGAAGACTGATATTTGGACGCAACTGGGATATCAACAGGGAGGCGATGAAAAAGTATATGAAATATCTCTCGGTGGTCGTCTATTGCCCGGATGAGCGGTATTCTGTTGCAAACATCCATCCTCTCGGAAATGTGTATCTTGAGACCGGAATGAATAGTGATGGTCTTTTCATAGAACTGAATAACGGAGAATTTTCGGATAAAAACTATCCAGCAGGTCGCGAAGATACATCATCATTTCTGGTCACCGTCTTAACAGAAAGCCGCAATGTCACAGAAGCGGTTGATATGCTGAAGAATACTCCGGCAGATATCTCCTATATACTGCAAATCGCAGACCCTGATGGTGCGGTCTCTCTGGAGAGGGCAACCTTTGATGCCAGGGTACGAAATCCCGAGGATGATGGCCTTGTTATTGCGGTAAATCATTTTATACCCCCCTATCCACAGGAATGGGAGGGAAAAGTGCAGCCTCCCCGCTCATCTGAGGAAGATCCCCGTTATGACAATCTCCTCAGTCTCGCCGGGTCTTGGGAGTATAAGGGGTTATTCACCCCATCGCTGATGAAGGATTTTTTAGGGGTGCCGATGGAGAGCGGAGGTGCATGGCATGACGGAACTGTCTATCAGGTGATTGCAGTTCCGGAGAGCAGAACGGTCTGGTTGCATGCAATCGATTATGCTGACTGGGAAGAGGTTCCATTAGCTGAACTTCTTAGGCAATAGACCCTTCATTTTTTTACTCATCGATAATCCCTTCTTACCTGATCCCTATTCAGACCGTTATCACGGAGAAGGTATTTTCAACTTCAATGATCACCATACAGTAAATGAAGTCCACCCGAAACGGAGAACTGCCAATCTCCGTTCTGTATGTCGATGACGAGCCTGCACTCCTTGAGATAGGAAAACTCTTCCTTGAGCGGGGCGGTGATATCACCGTCACAACAGCGGGAGGTGCAAAAGAGGCAATCCGGCTCAGTGACGAAGACCGTTTTGATGCGATCGTCTCAGATTACCAGATGCCGGGGATGGATGGGATCGCGTTTCTCAAATACCTGAGGCAGTCGGGCAATACAATTCCGTTCATCATCTTCACCGGAAAGGGGCGGGAAGAGGTGGTGATCGAGGCGCTGAACAGCGGTGCGGACTTCTACCTCCAGAAGGGCGGCGATTCGAAGTCCCAGTTTGCCGAACTCTCCAATATGATTCGCGCAGCCGTCAGCCATAAAATGGCTGAAAGGCTGGCAAAAGAGACTGAAAAACGGCTCTATGATATCATCCAGTTCCTCCCCGATCCCACATTCGCTATCGATGCTGATGGCATTGTGATCGCATGGAACCAGGCAATTGAGGAGATGACCGGTGTTCCTGCGAAGGATATGATCGGGAGAGGTGATTTTGAATATGCAGTTCCCTTTTATGGTGAACGCCGCCCGATGCTGATCGATCTCGTATCAATGACTGATGACGAGCTATTGCAGTCCAGGTATGCATCCGTCAAAAGAGATCGGGATATACTCATTGCAGAGACATCACTGCCACGACCTCTGGGCAGATATGCTATTCTCGCGGGGAAGGCATCCCCACTGTACAATGAAGTGGGAGATGTTGTCGGGGCAATCGAATCCATCCGTGACATCACAGAGCAGAGGCGTTTTGAAGAGGCACTCAAAGAGAGCGAAGAACGCTACAGGCTCACACTGGATGCTGCCAATGACGGAATCTGGGACTGGGATATTGCCAACGGGAACGCCTTCTTCAGCCCACGCTGGTACACAATGCTTGGATATGAACCAGGTGAGATGCCGCAATCGTATGCAACCTGGAGGTCGCTCATTCACCCCGATGATATCGATCGATCCGAAGAATACATCCATACCCATATCCGGGAGGGGAAGGAAGGTTTCCGGCTTGAGTTTCGGATGAGGAGAAAAGACGGGGGATGGAGATGGATCCTTGCCAGGGGAAAGATCGTCAGCCGTGATAGAGAGGGGAGGACTCTGCGCATCCTTGGAACCCATACCGATATCACCGAGCGGAAGGAGGCTGAAAAGGCATTACAGAAGAGTGAACGGATGTACCGGCTGATCACCGAGAATATGACCGAGACGATCTCGATTCTGGATCTCTCGCTCAGGTTTACCTATGTCAGCCCTTCGGTTGAATCATTGCGGGGCTTCACGGTCGGGGAGGCTGTTACCCAGTCTCTGCAAGAGGTGCTGGCACCGGAGTCTCTGATGAATGCCATGCAGATATTCCGGGAGGCACTGGAACGTGAGGCTGCCGGAGAACCTGTTGGTGTTGTCAGCCTTGATCTTGAGACATACCGAAAGGACGGATCAACAATCTGGGTGAATAATACCATGACCTTCCTCCGTGACAGCGAGGGGAAGGCCACTGCGATACTCATCGTCGGCCGTGATGTCACAGATCAGAAGAGTGCTGAGCAGGAAGCGGAGAGGAATAACCGGCTTATCGGAGCGATGCTGGATGGCATCCCCGACATCGTCGGCCTTCAGCTTCCCGATCATACCATCCTCAGGTACAACAAAGCAGGCTATGAGATCCTCGGCCTGACTCCTGATGAGATCAAGGGGAGAAGGTGTTATGAGATCATCGGGCGGAGCAGCCCCTGTGAGAACTGTGCCACCTCGCGGGCAGTCATATCCAGGAAACAGGAGACAGTCGAGCGGTATATCCCGGAGCTCGGAATGTTCATGGAATGCACGAGCAACCCGGTCCTTGATGAGAACGGGGAAGTTGAGCTGATCATCGAAGTTCTCCATGATATCACCAGACGGAGAGAGATGGATAAGGCACTCAGGGAGAGCGAGGAGAAGTACCGGCTCATCGCAGACAATACCGCAGATACAATATGGATCGCTGACCTTAATCTCCGCATCCAGTACATCAGCCCATCTGTTCTGAAGATGCGGGGGTTTACCCCGGAGGAGGTGATGGGACAGTCCTTACGTGAGATGCTGACACCGGAGTCATTTATTTCAGTACAGAAGCAGTTTTCCGAGGAGATGATGCTTGAATCAACAGGAGAGGGCGATCCGGACAGGATGATCCCAATTGAGTTTGAGAAGTACCGGAAAGATGGAACAACGATACGTGTTGAAAATACTGTCAGGTTCCTCAGGGATCAGGAGGGCCGGCCCACAGGGATTATCGGAGTGTCACGGGACATCACCGAACGGAAAATCGCAGAAGAACGGCTTATTCTAAAGGACGCAGCCATTCATGCTTCACTGAACGGCCTTACCATCACCGATCTAAAGGGAAGAATCACCTATGCGAACCCCGCGTTCCTTGCAATGTGGGGGGCATCGGATATCAATGAGGTACTCGGCAAACCCATTCTCTCCTTATGGACAACAGAGGAGAGAGGACGAAAGATAGCCGATGCAATACTGGAGACAGGCAGGTGGTCAGGCGAGGTTGTGGGAACAAGAATGGATGGATCAGAGATCATCGTTGAACTTGCTACAAGCCTTGTCCGTGACGCTTCAGCCACTCCAATCGCCATGATGGGCTCCTGCATCGATATCACCGAGCGCAAGAAGGAAGAGAGAGCGTTGCAAGCCGCCAATAAGAAACTCCAGATCCTCTCCGGTGTCACCCGCCATGATATCCTGAACAAGATCATGGCGATCGACGGGTATATCTGGCTGAAGAGAGAGGAGGATGTGAACCGGAAGGAGGATAGATATCTTGATGATATTGAGAAGTCTGTCAAATCCATTGAGCGGCAGATCGAGTTCACCCGCCAGTATGAGAACCTCGGTGTGCAGATGCCCGTCTGGCTTGCGATCATCTCTTTGACAGAGTCGATCAATGACGGGGAGTTGCCAATCATCCAACGCCTCTGCG
>NZ_JAUSCG010000039.1 GCF_030651615.1 Methanocalculus sp. | reverse complement strand
CTCCGGGTGCATAGATTGCAACAGAGATCATGATCGTGACTGCTATGACGATCGCTGAGAGGAGCATTGCAATATATGCATCTGCCCATTTCTTCAGAAGTTCAAAGCCACTCTCCTGATTATTTCGAAATATCTCCATTGACGAGGAGATCTCACCGTCGAGGAAATCCTGATCAGGCACCCCTGACTCCATGGAATTGGAAAAACGGTTCAGCAGAGTCTTTAAAACCCCCTGTTCCAGTCTTTCGGCAGTGATTGATAGTGCCTGAACATAGCTGTACCCCCAGCGTTTCACAAAGAACTCAACCTTTTTGATCGCCTTTGAGGATGCATACTCTTTTCGCTCGGCAGTGTTTGCAAAAATCTCCGGTCGTGATGCATGTGCAATCGCAAGTGAGTCCATATAGGTGACCATAAAGAGGATGTCTGTGACCATCTTACGGTCATCAAAGACTTTGGTTATCCGGTTATGGATCTTCCTGAAGAGATCCTCAAATGGCAGTTTACCATCATTATTCTGGCGCAGGCGGTCGACAACATCCTCAAACATGTTAATTCTTCCCGATCTCAATCTTCAGGAGACCCTGTTTTCTCACTTTGGTCAGCATATGGAAGAGATCATAATACCGGGTATATCCTGATTCATGAAGCCTCTCAAGGATTTTTGCGCGTTTATCAATCTCAAGATAGATATCCGCTTTTCTCCTCTCAGGAATACCGAGCATCGTCGCGATTTTATATTCAAGGAGATAACTGATCCCTCTGGCATTGAAGGTGAATGTGTCGGTCACCGGCTCCCATGAAAACGCCTCGACAAAAGAGAAACCCTGAGTCTCAGGGTCGTATCCTACAAGTTCGGAGACTGATAGAATCCGCCTGACAGTCTCCCCTGACGGGCGTTTCACCGCACTCTGGATGACAACGAGGTTTAAGTTGTCAACAAAGGTCTTTGGAATCAGGATCGGATCTCCCGTGAGACGCTGGATCAGTTTTTCAACTGTTGCTGCGTGGAACGTGCTCATCACAGGGTGCCCGGTCTGCATTGCACCAAAAGCGATTGAACCCTCAACTCCACGGATCTCACCAACAAGAATCTGGTTTGGGCGCTGACGGAGTGCGGCACGGAGAAGGTCAAACATCGTCACCTCTGATCCTTCCCCTTCACCTTTACCCTTCCCTTTCGCAACCTCACGCACCCAGTTCCTGTGTGGAATATTCAGCTCCGGAGTATCCTCGATTGTGACGATCTTGTTCTCGGGTGGGAGAAAGGCGGTGATTGCGTTTAAGGTTGTGGTCTTCCCGGATGCCGTCTCTCCGGAGACGAAGAGGGACATCCCATACTCAACCATGATCCAGAGGTACGCTGCCATCATATAATCGCACCCCCCACTCTCGATGATATTCATGATCGAGAGAGGTTCCCCCATGGCTTTACGTATGGTGAAGTTGCTCCCGTGTTTACTGATCTCAGTTCCATAGACGATATTGATACGGGAGCCGTCCGGGAGGGTGGCATCGATGATCGGGTTTCTGTATGTGATGGGTTGTTTGATCCGCTCTGCCATCTTCAGTACAAAGAGATCGAGCTCGTCAGACTTCTTAAACTCAATGACAGATTTCAACCCTTTGAAGATCTTATGTTCAATGAAGATTGGCCCCACTCCGTTACAGGAGATATCTTCAATATATCCATCGGACAGGAATGGTTTTAAGACACCCATATCGATCTTGTCACGGATGAGCAGGTACTCAACTGCCGTGTACTGTGCAGGGGTAACGATCACCTTTCCATCCGAACTCTGAGGGATGTCAGGGAACTTCTGCTTCGTTGACTCTTTCTTTGAATCACCGATATCCTTATGAAGGAAGTCCATGATCTTGTCTTTTATTGATCCGGCTGCCTCTGCAATGGGTAGGGAGAGGATCGAAGAGTCCTGTGTGGATCGAACAGAGGTGATCTCTTTCAGCAGTTTTTTTAAGACATCTGATCGTTCCTTCTCAGTGACCGGATCGTAGTCGAGGGCATCGAGGAGGTCAATCAGCTTGCATTCAATAGCAGGCATCAGGTAACCAACGCTATGAAGAAATGACGGCTCAATCGGGATGTAGTACTGACGGACATCATTCGGATCGGGGAGGATATGGACAAATATCCCCTTGCCGACGGGATAGATGACATTTGGGCTCTCCATCGACTTCAGATCCTTCTTCAGTTCTGAGAGGAAGAGGGGGATGCCGTAGATGTCAACCGGAAAAATGAGAAGATATTCGAGGAGGTGAGGACTCTCTTTAACGTACTCACGTGCATTTGCAGGGAGCATCCGGTACAGTGCCGAAGACTCGAGATCCCCTTCATAAATTCCTCCAACATCTGGTGTCAGGGGCTGAAAGGGGAGTGTTACGTCAATTGAGAGTGATGGAGCCATACTCTATACTCGTGCAAAGGACATCGGGATGATCTTCATGCCGTATCCGGGGTGGACTTCAAACGATACCAGGTTTCCTGTGGTCTTTCGTGCTCCACGCACCTTCCCAACCTCCATCACCATCACATACTTGTCGCCGATCAGTGCCTTCTTCATCACAAGATGGGCATCGCATGTCGAACGGATACGAACAAGCGAGTCCTCTTCGAAGGCATACGTGTGGAGAGTTATCAGGATCGTCTTTCCATTATCAACAAGTGTCTTGCAGTTTGTAAAGAAGGTAAGGACCGTTTCGGTAGATGCATACTCTGAGAAGAGGGTGAGGGAGTCGATGATGATGACATCTGCTTTGCTCCTCTCGATATGCCTGACAAGCCTGCCCAGAATCCCCTGCATATCATTCTCATCCCAGTCGAAACCAACGACATGGAGCGGAAAGACCCTGAGGTACCCCCATGCATAATACTGGGAGACGTCAAGACTCATTGATTCCATCTGAGCAAGGAAACTCTTGACGGTGTTCTCGGTTGTGAAGAGGTCGACATTAAATGAGTTCTTCATTGCACCCCAGATGATCTGCTGGGTGATAACGCTCTTGCCTGTGTCATTCTCCCCCTCGATTAATGTCATTGAGTAAAGAGGAAGGCCATCTGCGATCTTCTTGTCGATCTCAGGGTTTCCGGTTGAGAGGATCTCCCGTTCGGGCTCCTTGTTTATATCTTCAAGTAAACACCCGTCATCTTCCTCTTCATCATCGTATATCTTCTTCATAATCTCCCTCAGAGGTATGTTGATGCTGCAATGCCATTTGGTGTTACCACCTTGACCCAGGTCGGGTTATATCCGGTGATGTCCACGGTCATATTCAGGTACTCCCCGGGATCAAAGAGACCGGGGTTGATTCCGTCCGGGGTGATTCCGTCATTCACCCAACTTATCCGAAACTGGGGAGGGAGATGCGGTGCGATGATAACATCCATCTTATCCGGGTCGATGATGGTGTTTCCATCGTTTTTAATAATCAAATAGAGGGTTTCATTTGTTGCTATGGCGCTGTTAATCGAAATTGATGTGCTCAGGATGGTCGAATGAACTTCGGTCATATCTCTCTGTGCTGCCATCACCGTCTCAGCGGTGAGCAGTGTTGCTCCGACAAGGAGATATGCGACCAGGAGGAGGAGGAAGATTCCAACGACTGCTCCGATAAGATTTGCAAACGCCATTGTGAGTTACACCTCAGCTCGCAGAGAAGTCAATGTTCCGGCGAACACCGCTTGGCAGGACAATCTGGAAGAATATCCGATCTCCGGAGGCAACAGAAGGTCCTTTGGCAATGATCTCAAGCGTCTCCCCTCTATCCCAGAGGTTGTTGTTGTTATTATCATAGAGTATGTAGGTCCATTGCAGAGATTCGAGTGAACCTTCGGGGGGCTCATGAAAAGAAAGACGTTTAAATTCTCCTGTTTTTCCTAGATAGATATCAAATTGTTTAAATATACCTTCCTGGATCGGATTAACTCCGGTATTTTTAATCCAGATACGGGCGATCGGATCGTCACCTGACTGGCTGACGGTATTGACGATCATGACATCGGTTCGCATCCGTTCATCCATCTCATAAGATCCTGCAACAAATGTCTCTGAAGCTCGATATATTGAGGGGAAGATTGCATTGACGAGTACACCTGCCGCTATGATCGCGGTGATAAGAAATATGGCGGTGACAAACGTCTCTGAACTCATGGTATGAATACTTCCTGTGTTGATGCTGGTGCTGAAAAGGTTTATATCTTATCGATCAGGTGCGCCCATTCCTCACCGATCTCCTCTTT
>NZ_JAUSCG010000023.1 GCF_030651615.1 Methanocalculus sp. | reverse complement strand
TATCTGATCGGCAGGCTCCCCATCATCTGATCCGAACCCGACATCTCTGCGTTCATTAAGGAGGGTTCTGGTCAGGAGTGAGAGGATGAAGAGTTCGGACTGTTCACGCATTCCGGGGATATCAATCAGGACCACCTGGCGCTTTTCAAGCGCTTTTTTTATCGCCTGCACTGAAGATCCGGATCTCCTGAAGAACGAGTTCTGCCGGGTCAGGATCTCAAGTTTCCGTTTTATGGATCGAAGCGATGCTTCATGAAACTCTTTTAGGCGGTGTGCAAGTGCCCTGTGCGTTCCGGAATAGCATTGATACCAGTCCTCAGTGAAGTCAGTTGAACTGAAGAAATCGATCAGAACGGACCCGGAGATATCGGTCACCGTCTCAAGGATCTCACTCTGTGGTTCAGAAAACTCAAAGATCGGATAGAGATCAGATGGTCTGAAATCATCATATGCGATGCTCAGGGTGGATGCACCATAGGTTCTGATCGACTTCTCATCACGGGTCGAGAAGATGGCAAGGCCGTCTTTTCCCTCTTTATAATGGATGAGACCGGGATTTGAATCCCCTCCGGGTGTTGCCTTTCCCTTGAGGTATTCACCATGCGGATCAACCATCAGAAGACCGAAAGGCTGCTCCTTCATACATGAGGCAGAGAAGACCTTCATAAAGTTGCTCTTCCCCATCCCGGTGGTTGCAAAGACTCCCATATGCTGATTGAGATCATGGGGATGGAGGCCAACTTTCGCAGATGCGACAGTGCCGGTCCCGTTTCTCACAAGGCCGACCTCTATCGATCCCATATACTCGCGGAGGAAGGCAAAATCCTCCTCTTCTGCGATCCTGACCTCCGAGAACTTCGTCGGAACGGTCTTTGGGCGACGGAATCTTCTATTCTCATCGAGGTACCCAAGCGGGGTCGCTTCAAGGAGGAGGAAGACATCCTCACCAAGATTGTAGAAGTGGCCGGTATGCGGTCGTGTATCCCAGTTCGAATCGGCAAAATTACTGGCATGCTGTATCCCGGTCACCTTTGCATAGAAGGTGAAATGCTTCCTGGTATCATGAACTGCCAGGAGATCACCGAGGAAGATCTCACTCGTATAGGGAACGGCACACCGGTAGCTCGAAACGGTCTGGCCGATGAGGCGGAACTTCGCTGCATCGGCTGTATCAATATCGATTAAGTTCGTCATGGTAATCTCCAAATATCTCATCATACTCATCGCAATCGATCGACTGGGTGGAACACCCGGCGATGATATCCTGTTTTATCCTCTGTACCTGATCGTACCTGATCGCCGCGTGCCGATGGGCATCCAGCAGGGGGTAAGGATACCCGACGACCCTCCCATCCCCTGCATATGCGATGAGAGCTGAAAAGACAGAAGCGACCTCATCATCCGTATAGCCATCAGGCACCGTGACGAGGAATGCACGGGTCGAACGGGGATGGAGGCAGGCAACATACCCTTCATCAACCCTGAGGCACCAGGGCGGCCGTATGCCAAGAGTGCCTGCCCCCTTCATGACAGCAGGCACAAGCGGGTGTACCCCGTCCCATGTGGCTCCAGCATTCTTTGTGACGGCTGCAAGGAGCAGGCCACGCTCCCTGCAAGTTTTTATGATTTCAGCGAGTACATCCCGGTGAGAAGGATGTTCTGCATAGAGTGCGCCATCAAGGATGAGTTGGGTACCGGGATCGTACGTTCGTGCTGCGATAAGAGCAAGCCCGTACTCGATGCTGTCCCGAAATGCGGCTTCTGCACCCTGAGTATCATCCTTTGAGAGAGGTGCATCGGGATCTCTCCCATACCACTCCCTGTACAGTTCGGCAAAGTCCTCATCCTGCCCTTCCCCAACCCGGAAGATACGCCAGGGTGTCAGCCTGAGGGTATCCCGTGCCTGGTTGCGATAGGCGGTGATCGCACCCCTGCATACCGTCAGGGAGAAGAAAGGAGTGGAATAGACCGTTGCATTGCTCCCATCGACCGCCGCAACAGGTCGATCACCAACAGGTGAGATCGGGATGAAGTCTCTCCTTTGGATACCCCGTTTGGAGAGGAACAGTTCTCCATGATCTCCCTCCCTCCTCCGCCTGATCTCAGCAACCACCCGGATCAGGTCCTGGACATAGGTGCCGTTCATTCCAAAACCTCCAGAGCAATACTGGTGAGATCAGGCTGTTCTTCAACCCGTATGGTCGTCTGGCACTCCTCCTGCACCCCCTCGATATGGGAGATCAACAGGATCTGGGGAAAGTATGGTTCCTGTTTTCGGAGAGCCCGGATTAAATGTCTCCGCCGTTCCTCATCCTGGCTCCCGAAGATCTCATCAAATATGAGTACTGTTGCATCCCTGATCCGATGGGTGGCGGCGATATGGCGGGAGAGGGCGATCCTGAGGGCAACGGCAATGTCATCCTGTTCACCACCTGAGAACCTTGATGCAGGGTAATCTTCCCCCGCTTCATGCACCCTGATTGAGAAGTCATCATCAATGGTGACATGCTCGTACCTGCCATCGGTGATCAGTGAGAGGATCTCACCGACATCACCTTCTATCCTCCCACGGACAGATCCGATCAGGTGATCGGCAAACTGTTTCAGGATTATGCCTGTCGATTCAAGGAGGGCCTTCTCAGAGAGGGCACGGGATCTCTCCTCCTCAAAATAACCTGACTTTGTAATAGATTCGATAATTCGCCTCCGGGTCTGTACAACACCGGCAAGAAGGCCGGTAAATTCCCGTATATCTGCGATACACCGCCTTTTTCTGCTCGATAGTTCCTCAGCCTCCCTTTTAATGGCTTCGAGAGTTTCAGGAACAGATGAGTGAAGGGAGAGCTCACGATCAATTCGTTCGATATCGGCCTCTCCGTGCTCTTTCTCTTCATGAGTACGCGTAATATCAGCCTGCACTGCAGGTATGCGGTCAACCCGCCCTTTCAGTGTGAGGTAGCGCTCGTGGTTTTCAACTGCGCCTCTCAATGCTTCTTCAGCCTCTGCATATGTGGCAGAATCAAAACCGATCTTTGGAATGAGCAACCGGATCTCTTCACAATGAACTGAAATCTGATCCATCTGCCCAATTATGGACTGAAGATCTGCAAGAAGTGCATCCTTCTCCCTGACCAGAACAGAGGATTCCCGATACTCTTCATAAAGGGGATCAAGCCTTCTGATCTCTCTCATGACCAGGGCAATCCTATCCTCCGAATACCCGGATGCTTCACGGAGAGATATAACCTCTTCCATCCTTGAAAAGAGCCTTTCTGCCCGCTCTGTAAGGACCTGATGATCAGACTCAAGGGCCGGGACCCGCCGGAGTGCAATGAGGAGTTCATCCTTTTCAGCAATGAGTGACTGATAAACCTCAACCTGCTCTTTCACACGAGCCGGATCAAGATCGGAGATCTTCAGTGCAGTGAGTTCCCGGATCTTCTCCTGATGGAGAGTCTGGTGTCGTTCATGCTCTTTCACCCGCTCTTCGATCCTCGCTTCGATACCAGCCAGCTTTCGTTCAGCAACGGTGGATGCCGCAATATCCACCTCGATCGATGTGATCGCCAGTTCCTCTCTCTTTAATCGCTCCTCAAGTGAGGTGAGTTCACTCCTGAGAGTTCCCTGAACTGACCTGAGGGATTGTATCTGGTCAAGGAGTCGCATGCGTGCATCCTGATACCTATCCTTGAGAGGTTCGCCGCAGGTCGGGCAGGGGCTCTCTTCTCCTGCCTGATCAAGTTCCAGGAGATGTCGCTCTGCCTCTGATATACTGGTCTTTCCTGAAGAGAGTTCAGAGCGGATGGTGGCAGTCCGATCCCGGATCAGCTCACGTTCACTCCTTGCTTCCACAAGAGCCATACATGCGGCTTCCTTCTTCTGCACCTCTTCAGCTAAGGGTATGGCATCTGATCGTAATCCCCGGATATCACCCTCGATCGCTTTGATCAGATCCTCGATCCGGAGGCACTCCTTCTGTATCCGCTCCCCCTCGGCACATCGCTCCGAGATAAGAGTGATCCCGTCAAGAAGAGTGATCCTCTCCTCCAGATGCAAGAGGGCCTGCTCCTGAGTCTTCAGCTTCTCACGTTCCTGCATCAGGGACTGCGCCTGTTCCCGGATAACCCTGATCTCAGACTCGATTGTTGCAAGTCCCAGCACGGCCCTGTGGTATGCCTTCTGTGCTGTTTCAAGAAGAATCCTCTCCGAGACAAGCCGCTCACGCTCTGCCGGGATACCTGAAAGGCGGGTGATCACTCCTTCGGCCACTCTGACAAGAGAGAGCCGCTCTTCGACCTTTGAACGAGCGATTTTCTGTTCTTCATACCTCCTCTCAGCCTCTTTGAGACGAAGAGAGGCATCCAGATACTCCTCACGAGCCTTTCTGAGCTGTCCGGCACGATAGGTAATCTCCTCATATACTGCTTCCTTCTCTGCAGAGAGGTTGAAATCCATCTGATCTTTCTGAAGGAGTGAAAGTTCGGAGTTCTTCTCTTCAAGTGATCGACGAAGCTGAAGTATCCTTTCCTGCCGGTTTGCACGGCTGGTCCTGAGTTTAGCAAGCTCTGTCATCAATTGTCTGAGTTCATCGAGCCGCCTGCCCGCTGCTGCCTCAGCCAATCCGATCTCCTCCTCCTCACAGATGAGAGCTGCAAGACGGACCTTATATCCCTCTTCCTTCTCCTGCTCCTCTTTATCCTGAATCTTCAGGCGTTCTGCATCAATCTCTTCAAGTCTTCCCGTCAGCGAGGCGATCGTCTCTTCCAATGTACGGATCTCTTTTCGGATCAGCTCCCATGACCCGTCCCGAATACGTTCGATCCCAAGGGCACGCATGAACCAGCGTTTCCGTTCGACAGGGTTTTTGTCAAGGAGGGAGAGGAGATCCCGCTGTGGCGCATAGATCGTCGTCCTGAAGTCGGATGGCCCCATCCTGAGTATCCGAAGAACCGCTTCCCTCACCGGACTCACGCCTGACGCAATCAACCTGCCATCTGCGAAGTTGAGAGAGGCATCATGATGGGTCGTCTGACCCTTGCGAAATGAACGGGCAATGATATACCGCTCCCCGCCTGTCGAGAAGGTAAGGCGGACCTCGCACCGCTCTTTTGGTCCTGCCCCGGAAGATACAACATAATCGGGATCGATCCCTGATCCCGAGATCCCATAGAGAGCAAAGACGATCCCCTCCATAACACTGCTCTTCCCGGACCCGTTGCTCCCGATAATGGCGGTGATCCCGTCTTTGAAGGTGAAATCCTGGTATTTATAGCGTTTAAAGTTTTTGAGGGAAAGTTCTTCGAGGATCATTCCATATCCTCCTCTTCGACTACGGATGTGAGGACAGCTGATCCCTTCTGCAGAATGAATGACTCTGTCTTTTCAGGCAGACCCCTGTTCTTCACAAATGATGCAAATTCCTCCTGAATATTGAAACCTGAGTCGTTCCGTCTCCCTTCGGTCACAATATCCTCAGGAGAGAGCGTCCTGATCCGAAGGTCAAGGAGAGATTCACGGATGCGTGCCAGTTCCCTCCCGGCGATTGCGCGTGCCGTCTCTTTTCTGATGCCCGTTAAGGTAATCTGTGCCATCGGAAGGGTAGTGGATCGGATCTCTTCGATCCGAACTTCGATCGCCTCGATCACCTCACCTGCACTGAGATCGTCTGCTGATACCGATCCGAGATCGACCATCGGAGTCTTCGGGAGAGGGAGGGGGGTGACCGTTCTTCCGGATGGATCGATGATAAGCCCTCCTTTCGTCTCATGCATCTCGCCATAGGTGAGGTGTTCAAGAGAGCCCGAATACCAGGCATGAGGGCCTATCCGGCTCTGGTTATGGTAATGACCAAGTGCAATATAATCGAAGTCCGCAGTCGTCATCGTTGAATCCAGTTCATGCTCTGCAACGGTTGCAAGGCGGCGGTCACGGATATCGCTGGCAAGCCCGTGGGTAACGAGGACATTTGTATGGGCTCTGGATCGCTCTATCTGGTCGTATGCGACACGGTATGCATCCGGCGTCAGCATATTCGGGATTAAATGGAAGATCGTGTCTCCAACCTCATATGACTCATACCTGAATCTGTAAGCCATATGCACCGTGCCGGGATAATACTCCAGAAGGGCAAATGGTGCGCGGGTATACCGGGTCTTTGGGATGCTGTGGTTGCCTGCGATCATGACAAGCGGGATCTCCGCATCCGAGAGTATCTCAAGCGCCTCGAATGCGGTGACATACGCCTGTGTTCTGGGCTTCACCGAATCGAAGAGATCTCCCGCATGGAGGAGAACATCGGGCTTCTCCTTACAGATCTCCCTGATTGATTCGAGGAAGTTATCATAGATCTGCTGTTCCCTGAGGTTCATGCCGGTATCAGGGTCGATCCGGGAGAAGGCCGCGACACCGAGGTGAGTGTCAGCGATATGGATGATCTTCATTGGTGGTATCTTCTACCCCGGATGAATTAAGTGCTGGGAGCGGAGGGTGAAACTAAAAGGTGAAGGCGGCATAATGATTCTGTACTATGTCACAACGTGCAACAGATGCACTCTTTCAGTCACTCTTCCTTCTGACCGATATCAGGGTGATGCTCAGGGAGACCGCACCACTCCATGTACTGAACGCCGAAGAGAAGGCAAAAGCAGAGAAGATTATCTCGAAAGTGAAACGTCAGGTGGAGATCCTTGAAGAGGAGCTGATCTGAATGAAGTGTGCAGAGGGAATAGAAGCCCGGCAGGTTGATGAGACTGCAATCAACATCGACCCAATCCAGGTTGGCGGGCGGCTCACCGCTGATGCGATGAAGGCGGTGATTGCGTATGGTGATGGTTATTCGGTCTGTGACAACTGCAGGAAGCCGTTTAGGCTTGACTATATCAAGAGTCCGCCCATTGCAGAGTTCCATACCGATCTCGCTTCATGGCTCGATATGGATGCCTGCCGTGTCGTTCCCGGTGCGAGACGTGGATTTCAGGCGGTCTGTCAGGGATTGGTCTCAAAGGGTGATCCGGTCATCCTCACGGCACTCTCGCATTATACCGAGTTCATTGCTGTTGAGTCGGTGAAAGGGCTTCCAAGGGAGATCCCAAAGGATGCTGAGAACCATATCACAGCCGATGCAGCAGCAGAGACGATCGAGCGGGTGATCCGAACTGAAGGGAAGACTCCTGCACTCCTCTTCATCGAAGGTGTGGATTACCA
>NZ_JAUSCG010000021.1 GCF_030651615.1 Methanocalculus sp. | reverse complement strand
CAACCGGGATGAAATCATCTCTGACATCCAGGATGTCTTGTTTGAAAGATACGATTTTGAGCATACCAACATCAACATGGACTGGACCAGCATAGTCCTTCATGGCACAGAAGCCCGGCTTGGAAAGTATGGATACAGCCGGGATCACCGGCCAGATAAAAAGCAGATCACTGTCGGCGTCACAGAACTTTCCGACCCGATCAATATCCCGATTGGAATGACAATCGAACCTGGCAATCTCAACGATCAGACCCACTTCAAGAAGACCTATCGCCAGTCAAGGAATCGGCTCAGAGAGGGCTCTCTGGTGATATTTGATAAAGGAGCGAACAGTGTCGCAAATACCCAGATGATCCGGGCAGATAATCTCCAGTACATCACCGGAAAGAAGCTCAACAAGAGCGATGACAAGATAATCGCTGAGTTTGAAACCTATAACCCTCAGGTTATTGATGAGGAATCAGGGATTCGTGGAATTAAAATCGAGAAGCCGAACAGTATCAATTATCTTTATTTCTCAGAAAATCTGCAGAAAGAGCAGCTGGAATCCAGAGCCAGAAAAGTCGTCCGAGAGATAAAAGAAGCAAAGGTCATTCAGGAGAGCATTGACAAGAATAAGGCTCTTCCAAAACGATTCCGGATAAACAATCTTCTTGTTGATGTGGACTATTCTATCCAGACAAAGCTGATTGAACTCTCAGAAGATGATGCTGTCAGGCTTCTTGAAGAGAAGTTCATCACTGGCAGAGAGGGATTCTTCTGCCTGAAATCGAGTAAGAATTTGACACTTATCGAAGCCCTTCTGACGTATCGAAAAAAGGACTCGATTGAGAAGATATTCAACTCACTCAAGAACGAGATCGAGATCAAACCATTGCGCGTATGGACCGATAACAGCATTTACGGTGCATTAATCATTGGGTTTATTGCACAATTATTTATCTCTCTGATCCGATTTGAGATCCCGGAGATGAAGCATACGTCAACGAAATTCATCAAAACAGCGCTATTGAATTTGACAGTTACGGTTGATTCGTGGATGAGGAAGACAAAAAGGTTCATCCACTCCAATTTTGATGCTATTAACACGATGGTTTTACGGCATAATTGGGGAGTTCCATGAAATTTTGAGGGGAGAATCTTCAACTGTCAAATACGGTATCCTGATGAAATTCTGGAGAAAATAGATCACGGTAGTGGATGCTGTCACTGGGTGGCTGAACCCAAAGTGGCAAACTTAGGTTATATGGATGAATTACAGGATATAACACGGCTTTTCGGGCCGGGGGTGGAAAAATATTATGTATGAAAAATTTACTGACGAATGTCGGATATCATGTTTTGCTGCCGACAATCGGCTGGATGTTATTGAGTGTTTTGAACAGCCAGGGAGAACGCTCAGGGTGGGAGAGATGGTGGAAAAACAGATGAAGCTGTATCATGATCTGGGGGTGGAACCGCCAGCCTCGTTATGAGTAGGCGGGAATATAGGATGAATATGAGGAGGATATGGCTGAACAACTTGTAGTACTTAGTTTGAAGAATATCCTTGTCAGCGAGAGAGTGCAGAAGGAGTAATGTATAAAATTCCGCTATTCAGGTTATTAAGAATACTGGTGATACCCTCCCTCGTCAACAACTGCGCATCCTTTGAAGAGTATGAATCAATTGTCACAAGATGAAACCCCTCAGGTACATGTTCATGAGGAACATAGCTCTCTGAATACAGTTGTTGTTTGGGGACCACCAGAATCATATCATCATTTTCATACGCACAACTTGTTTCCTCAAGTATCAGGAGTTCTTCATCAATCTTCTCACCCACCCTCGTACCAATGATCTCAATTGCAATATCCTCCGGCTTAAAACCATACTGTGGAGCAAGGAGATCACGCATCACCTCTGCAAGATCCATAATACTGGCTGCAGGCATCTTCAAGATGAAAATTTCATTACCAGTAGAAAGCATTCCTGCTTTGAGGATCAATTCTGTGGCAGAAGGAATATCCATGAAGAAACGTCTCATCTCCGGATGAGTGACGGTTATTGGACCTCCCTTTTGAATCTGCTGTGTAAAGAGCGGTATGACTGAACCCCGTGAATTAAGGACATTACCAAAACGGACACAAGAGAAAGCCGATCGCTTATGGCCACGAAACAGGTTAGCTGAGATAGTGAGCCGCTCTGCAAGGAGTTTTGTCGCACCCATCACATTTGAAGGATTTACTGCCTTATCTGTGCTGATGACGATGACCTTTTTAACGCCCTGATCATAGGCAGCGTCAAGTACATTCTGGGTCCCAATGACATTTGTCTTCACCGCATCATACGGATTGAATTCACAGAGAGGCACATGCTTGAGAGCGGCTGCATGAAAGACAATATGAACTCCTTCCATTGCAACAGATAATCTTTCTTTATCTCGTATATCACCCACAAGTAATCGTAGTTTATCAGATCGAATACTTTGATCAAGGTCATAGAGTCCGGTTTCATTATTATCAAAAACCCGAATCCTTAAGGGATCATATTTGAGCAGTTCTCTGACTAAATAACTCCCGATTGACCCGACACCCCCAGTAACAAGTATTGATTTACCTTTGTAAAAAGTACCCAAATCCATTCACTCCACCTCATAATATTCTATAATTACTTGAACCACTTGTTTTATATCATTATCCGGCATTCCTGGGTAGATCGGCAGGCTCAGAATATCTCCAGCCACCCTCTCTGTAACTGGGAGCGAGATCTCATATCCGGGCAGTGACCGATAATGGTGTGTCAGATGCACTGGATCAAAATAGATCTTGCTCATGATCCCCTGATCTGCCAGATATTTCATGAGACCCTCCCGATCAGATGCACGCACTGAGAATAACTGATGCACATGTGTATATCCATCCGGAAGACTCATAACCGAGATCTCAGGCACTTTTTCCTGAAGAAGTGTTGTATACAATCCTGCAATATCTTTTCGCATGGAGATGATTGCATCTACCTTTCGTAATTGCGCAAGGCCCAGAGCAGCAGTGAGATTCGAGAGCCTGAAGTTATATCCAAGCGTGACATAGTCCATGCTTTGGTATGAGCTGAAATAATCTGCGGTCTCCAGCCGTCCATGAGATCGGATCAGTTTTGCCTGCTCATAGAGATCCCGATCATCTGTGACAAGAGCCCCTCCCTCGCCGGTTGTAATCACCTTATTCTGGCAGAAGCTGAGCATCGCTGAATCACCAAAGGTTCCGACCATTTTCCTCTCTATAGACGCGCCAAATGCCTCTGCTGCGTCCTCAATGAACACCAGGTTGTGGTCATCTGCAATCTCCCGCAGCTCCCTGATCTGACAGGGGCACCCGCCATAGTGCACCGGGATGATCGCCTTTGTCTTTTTCGTAATCTGCTCAAGGACACTGTTGGGGCTGAGGCCCAGAGTACTCTCTTCAATATCCGCAAATACCGGCTTTGCCCCGACGAAAAGCGGAGCATTTGCAGTTGCAATGAATGTAAAGGAGGGAACAATTACCT
>NZ_JAUSCG010000020.1 GCF_030651615.1 Methanocalculus sp. | reverse complement strand
CTCCGATCCAATACAGAGAGCCGCAGAACTCCTGGATGCAGGAAAGATCCTCGCTATTCGCGGGATTGGAGGTTTCCATATCGCCTGTACCGAATCGTCAGCTGAACGTCTGAAGTTGCTCCTTGGAAGGACGGAGCAGCCGCTTGCGGTGATGGCGGAAAAAGATACTGCGGAGCAGATTGCCATCGTCACAAAGGATGATGCAGGATGGCTTACAAGCCCTGCACGACCGATCGTCATCCTTGAAAAGAGAGATCACTCTGCACATGAGACGATATCAAATCTCCATACGATCGGTCTGATGCTCCCCTATACCGGTCTTCATCACCTCCTCTTTAAACACCTGAAAGCCCCGCTTCTGGTGCTGACGAGTGCAAACGTCCCGGGAGATCCGATGATCACCGAGATCGACACCGCAATGTCACGTCTCATGGGGGTCGTCGATTACTTCCTCACCCATAACCGGGAGATTCAGAACCGGTGTGATGACTCAGTCGTCCGTGATGGCCTTATCATCCGCCTCTCCCGCGGTCTTGCACCGAAGAGGACCCGAATCGATCTCGGTACAAAATCAATCCTTTCTGTTGGTCCCGAACTGAATGCAAACACCACCCTCTACAGAGACGGGTTCTGCATCACCTCTCCACACGTCGGAAACATCAAAAATCCATCAACCGCCCGTTACCTCGAAGAGACGGTTGGACGCCTGCGGGGGCTCACCGCCATCACCCCGGATATCATCGCCTGCGATGCTCATCCCCAGTTCCTCTCGACACGATATGCAAAAGAACTCTCAGAATCGCTTGGTGCGGAACTGATTTCTGTACAGCACCACCGCGCCCATATTGCAGCAGCGACACGCGAGCAGTGTGTCGGGATAGCAATCGATGGTGTCGGATACGGAGATGATGGAAATGTCTGGGGTGGTGAGATCTTTGTGGGGCAGGCACCTGAATATTCACGTGCTGCACACCTTGAAGAGGTCCTGATGCCGGGGGGCGACGCTGCAACAGAGCATCCGGAACGGATGTTGTATGGTATTCTTCCAACCCCGGAAGTCCTTGAACTGCTCACGAGCAGGGGATGGAACGACATCGCCTCTTCAGCACTCTCTCATCAGGTCAGCAGGAAGTTCAATTGCGCCAAAACAACAAGCACCGGCAGGGTACTCGATGCCGCCTCTGCACTCCTTGGCATCTGTTGTCTGCGGACCTATGATGGTGAACCTGCGATGCGGCTTGAATCAGTGGCTACCGGTGGCAGACCGGAAGACTGGGATCTTGAATTTCTGGAATCCGGAGGAATGCAACTCCTCTCGACACGCAGCCTGATGGAAGATGCGCTCTCTCGGTTCCTCCCCCTCAGGGAGGAAAGCTCACTGATACAAAGACGAGGCGTTGCCGATATTGCAGCGTCATTTCAACATAATCTTTCAACAGGAATCGCGCTTCTCGCTGTATCTGTTGCCGAAGAAGAAGGTATACCGCGTGCCGCACTCTCAGGCGGCGTCTGTTACAACAGGATGATCCGTTCAACCATCTGGAACATACTCAGGGAGCATGGGATCACTCCTGTTATCAATGCCGGGTATCCCCTCGGAGACGGCTGCATCTCCTATGGTCAGACGATCATTGCAGGCAGCCGGTGATCCGAATGGATGCACACGAGTACGAATATCCACTCCGTGAATATGGAATGCCAGAACACGATCCCGATGAGGTGTTCCTCGTTGAAATTAAATTATCAACGGTGCAACAGCTCTTTAACAACCTTGATCCTGCCCCATTCAAAGAGAAGGAGCTCGATTCTGATGCTGAAGAGTATATCTACACCTGGTTTGAAGAGATCCCCCTCGATCAGACGGTTGAGATCATCGTCTATCTGCCCCTAGCCCTCATCTCAAACGAGGTGACAGAGAATATCCGGCAGGCTGTAAAAAACCACTTTCTCTATCTCAAATCCTTAGCTGATCATGCTATATCGGTCCAGTGGAGGCGTGAGAGGCTGAATCTCTTCATCGGTATCACCTTCCTCTTCTTCTGCCTGACGATCAGCCAGCATGCATCCGAGATCTTTGCTGAGGGATCGCTTGCAGAACTGATCGCAGAGTCCCTGATCATCATCGGCTGGGTAGCACTCTGGAAGCCTGTCCAGTTCTTCCTCTATGACTGGTGGCCGATCCGAAAGAGGAGACAACTCTGCTATAAAATTGCAGAATCAAAGCTTCAGGTGAAGCCGTCAAGCAGATCCGCCTGATTACGACCCCCCGTTCTTCTCTTTTATCTGTTCGCATCTTCAAGTTCGGGCCATTTCAGTATCTTGCCATCGGTATCTCTCAGGGGAACCGGCGGATGTGACTGTGCAGTTGCATGAGTGACACCATACATTATCAGTCCTGAGAGAAGTGCAGGGACGAAAGTGAAGAAGACGAGCCATTCGTTTGTAGGGGGAACAATGGTTATTACCCCTTCCGTGATCGAGAGGGCGATACATCCGATGATAACCGTCAGAAAGCCTGTAAGCATCGAAGCAAGCCCACCCGGAGCATTTGCCCTCTTCCAGAAGAGTCCACAGACTATTGCCCAGAAGAGGCAGGCGAAGAGGAGCGTAAAGCCGAAGATCATCATGTCATAGAGAACTTTTGCAAAGAGGGATATTACGATGCAAAAGAGTCCGATAGCAACGACGAGGTAGCGAGTCAGTTTCAGAACCCGTTTCTGTTCTCCTGCATGATCGGAGACCGACTCTTTGATCCAGAGGGTCGAGAGGACAGCAGCGGATGCGAAGATCGTCGAACTTGCAGTTGACATGATCGCTGCCACGAGAGAGCCGACAAAGATTGCCATCATCCATGGTTCAAGGAGTATCTTTGCCAGAATCGGAATGATCAGTTCAGGATCATCAGCAAGGATCGACGGTTCGATGAGGGCATTCTGGATCATGATGATCCCGATCAGGCCGAGGAAGACAGGCCCAAGTCCTGCGGTCCAGTATAAGGCTGAACCGATGATAAGACCTTTTTTGGCAGCCTGATCATCACGTGCACAGAATATACGCTGGGAGATATCAAGTGAAGCGATGCTTCCAAGCCCCATCCCACACCATGCGGCGAACCATGTGAGGAT
>NZ_JAUSCG010000001.1 GCF_030651615.1 Methanocalculus sp. | reverse complement strand
AGGTAGTCAGGTGAGAATCCGGGAAGAACTCGTTGCAACCATCCGTGAGTCTCAGATTCCAACTATTCTGGTGACACACTCTCAGGATGATGCCCGTCTGATGGGTGATCGGATCCTCCGGCTTGATCAGGGGTCTGTTGTGGGTGAAGAGTTGCCGGAGGATCTGGGTATTCCCCTGTCTCTGGCACGAGGCAGACCCCTCAGCAGCCCAAAACGTCAGACCTGCTGAAGAAGTCCTCCTCTCCGATCAATGATACGAAAGTGATCTGTCTATAGAAGGTTCAGTACTATCTCATTGATCCAAGGTGTGCCGATGCTCCGGCGAGTACCGCCATCATCGGGAGGAGAAGGTAGCGTGAGCCGATCTGGATGAACCAGTCGGTAGGAGTCGTCCCAAAGAGTGTGACGAGGACGATTACATCGAGTATCCAGTTGATCAGAAGCCAGGAGATACCAATGGTGATACCGGCGGTAATCCAGTTCGTCTCTTCAGGAAGGGATCTGAGGTACAGGAAGATGAGGAGTGTACCGATTGCGGCGCCGGAGACGATCATCAGGCTCTTGAAGGCGAAGATATCGATGGTGAGTCCCCCGTCTGATCCGTAGAAGGGAAGGGAGATGAGGAATGGGAGAAGCCAGGTAAGGATGCCAAAGGTGAGGAGGCGCAGGTGTTGGTTCATGGATGGAGATGTGGTATTATGTATAATGAGGATTACTATTGACTTGTTCTGGGGGTGTAACAATTGGGATTCTTTGACCGGCTCAGGGCTGCTCTCTCAAGGGATGTGCAGGAATCAACGGATCAGAGACAGCATCAGCGGTGCAGCTACTGCGGAAAACGATCCGATGAACCATATACCAATTCTGAATGGAACGCCCGCGAGCGTATGTGTGAGGAGTGCGAGTATGCAGAGATGGCAGACGGGACGCTCTGGTAACGGGTGCTAATGCACCCATCGCTCTCCGTCTTTTGTGTACTCCTTCTTCCAGATCGGCACCCTCTCCTTGAGCCGCTCGATGATGTACTCACATCCTTCGAATGCTTCCCGCCTGTGGCCGGCTCCGACCAGGATCAGGACGATGTTGTCGCCGATAGTGAGGTCGCCGATCCGGTGGATGATATCAACAGTTTTTATCGGAAATTTCGCAAATGCCTCGTCACGAATTGCTTCAAGCTCTTCGACGGCGATCTCCTGATGGGATTCAAGCTCAATTCGTTCGATCCCATCGTCCCTGACGATCCCGATGAACGAGACCATTGCTCCCATCTCGGAAGTCTTTCTCTCCCTGATCAGGTCATTGATATTAAAATCTTCATTTGTGACTCGTATCATCGAATTCATCCTCCTGCAACCGGTGGATAGAGTGCGATCTCATCTCCATCTGTGAGGATGATCTCTGCTATCTCTTCCCGGTTCACTCTCTTTTTGTTCTTCATCAGGATCACATACCCACGGAGGAGCCCGTTATCCTCAAAGAGCGCTGTTCTTGCGGTCTGATTCCCTGCTGTGATACTGTCAAGGAGTGCTGCAAGTGTCGATCCTTCAGCTATCTCCTCTGTCTTTTCTGGTCCGAATATCTCCCTGAATCGTGCAAACGCTTTGATAGTGATCTTCATCTCTTCCTCCGGTTCTGAGTACTTGTGCCGGAGAAGGGTATAAACACTTATTTCAAATCCTTTCCGACTCTTTGGCGAAGATATTTATCGTCTGATATCTTAACAATTGTGAATAGTTCTCCTCTATCGGATGTGATGATGATGAAGTTGCCCTGTCAGATGATCGTATGGGATGTCCTACCTGCCATCCGGGCAGCTATTGCAGAGGAGTTGATCCGGTGTGGATCAACACAACAGGAGGCAGCAGAGATCCTCGACTGCGCCCCTTCTGCAATATCGCAGTACCTCTCGGGAAAGCGGGGATACAGAATCCTCTTTGAAGATGATATCCGCCTCCTGATCAGGGAACTGGCAGCAGATCTCCATGCTGGAAGAGAGGTGTATCTCGCCGGGAGGATCTGTACCATCTGCGTTAAGCTTCGTGAAGGAGATGAGGCATGCGGCTCCTGTGAGGGAGAAGATGACTGATCAGAAGTCGGGTGTTGCAGACAGACTCCGGGCACTCGCCCCGGTCATCATCTCTTACTCTGGTGGTGTCGATAGCTCTCTTCTGGCAGCAATTGCTGAGGAGGCGATCCGAGGTCAGTTCAGGCTCATTCTTCTTGATTCAGCGATCGTCCCCCGTCGTGCCGTATCTGAAGCATTGAAGACTGCAAGGGAGCTTGGTATTGCCTGTGAGGTGATGACATTTCCCATCCTTGATGATGAGGCGTTCTGCAGAAATCCACCTGATCGGTGTGCCATCTGTAAACGGCAGTCATCAAAGATACTCAAGGCCTCTGCATCAGGCGTTGCCATTGCAGATGGGGCAAACGTCTCGGATCTCGGAGAGTACCGCCCCGGTCTTGCTGTTGCCGATGAGGAAGGGATCGTTCATCCCTTCATCGAAGCAGGAGTCGATAAGAGAGGCATCCGTGAGATGGCACGCGGATGTAACCTCAGCTTCTGGAGTAAACCATCCAACGCCTGCCTTGCCACCAGGATCCCGTATGGCGAGCCGATCACCCCTGAGAAACTGAAGATGATTGAAGAGGGTGAAGAGGTCCTCTCTGCTCTTGGCTTCTCACAGTTCCGTCTCAGGGTGCATGGCGACATCGCCAGAATCGAGGTTCCGGAAGAGGAGCTTGACGAAGTGATCGCGCACCGTGATGAGATCACAGCTGCCTTCAGGAGCATGGGTTTTCTGTATGTTACCCTTGATCTTATGGGCTATCGGAGCGGGAGTATGGATGAAGAATTATGAATCTCGATCTGGTTCGTGCCGACTTTCCCATCACCGACGAACTCATTTATCTCGACTCTGCGGCAACCAGTCTCACCCCACGGCAGGTGGTGGATGCAGTCTCGGAGTATGATCTCAGGTACCGGGCAAATATTGGTAGAGGTGTCCACCGCCTCTCGGTTGTTGCGACCCAGCGGTACCTG
>NZ_JAUSCG010000244.1 GCF_030651615.1 Methanocalculus sp. | reverse complement strand
ATCCTCTGCCATCCGCTGCATCACCAGAGGATCGAGGAAATCGGTCTCTGGTGCACCGGCACTCTTTGAAATTGACTCCTCATAGACCGTTCCGCCGAGATCGTCTGCACCTGCAAGCAGGAGCAGCTGCGCCATCTTCTGGCCGAGTTTCACCCAGGAGACCTGAATATGCCTGATATTATCAAGGAAGAGCCGGGATACCGCATGCATCAGAATATCCTCTCTGCCGGTTGCTCCGGCTCGTGCCAGCCCCTTCTGGTAGATCGGGGTCTGCTGATGGATGAACGAGAGGGGTACAAACTCGGTGAACCCTCGGGTATCATCCTGAATGTCCCTGATGATCGCAAGATGCCGGGCGCGGTCTGCATCCGACTCGATATGGCCATACATGATCGTCGCAGTCGTCGGAATACCCATCCGATGCGCCTCGGAGACGACCCGGACCCACTCGTCTGTCGGGATCTTCCCGGGGCAGATCTGCTTTCGGATCGGATCGACCAGGATCTCAGCGGCAGTCCCGCAGAGCGAGGAGAGACCCGCACCTTTCAGCATCCCGAGCACCTGAACAGTTGAGATCCCGCTCTGACTAGCCGCATAGGCGACCTCCATCGGGTTTCCCGCATGAATATGCACACCCGGCGCACCACGCTGTATTGCAGCAATGATCCCGGCATACCGGTCGGCATCAAATGCGGGGTGGAGACCGGAGACCGAACAGATCTCGGTGACATGATGATCGTCTAACGCCATCTTCGCCTTCATCTCAACATCAGCAAGCGAATACTCAAATGACTCCGGATCGTCGGGCCTCTTTGAAAAACCGCAGAATCCGCAGGCATTCACACAGATATTTGTCACGTTGATATTCTGGTTCCGGACAAATGTCACCGCATCACCGACGGCAATCTCCCGTGCCTCATCGGCTGCTGCGGCAATCCTCATGACATCACGGCCTTTTGCAGAGAGGAGGACCACCGCATCCTGCTCTGTCATCCTGCCGCCACCCATCACACCCGAAAGGATCTCCCGCACTCCCTTTTCCATACAGACAGATAGACAGAACACCAATAAGAAGTATCCGCACCATTTTATACAGATATGGAGACATGGGCAGTCCGGGTGAAGAAACTGAACGGCGAGACGAAGCGGCAGGAGTTGATCCAGGACGGCACCCTCGACCGCACCAGACGACCTAAAGCTGATGGATCGGATCTCCTCATTCCGGTTACCGGATCACCACCCGGAACCGAGCGCGCCACATTTCCGGAGATGGAGACCCGGACAACCCTCCCGAGGCATGAACAGGTGGGAGGCATTGCGATCATGCAGGAGCATGATCCGGAAGGGGCGGAACTGATCCTTGCTGCACGGCCATCCACCCATACCGTCCTCTGTTCGGATGGTGCCGTCGAAGGGGAGTTTCGGACGAAGAGTTACACTGTCCTCGCAGGCACCCCCACCACGAGAACCCTCTGCACCGAGTATAATCACCGGTTTACCGTCGACCTGTCGAGTGCGTACTTCTCGTCGCGGCTCGCCACTGAACGGCAGCGGATTCGAGAACTCCAGACAGAAGGCGAAGTGATCTGTGACATGTTCTGCGGGGTCGGTCCGTTTCCGATCACCTTCGCAGACCGGGCAGCATGGATCCTCGCCTGCGATAAAAATCCTTCAGCAATTCATCTCCTGAGGGAGAACCTGGCAGCAAATCATATCAGAAACGTCCTCCCGATGCTCGGTGATGCACGCCGCCTTGGAGAACTCTTCCCAGGCAGATTCGACCGTGTCATGATGAACCTCCCCTTTATCGCCCATGAATTCCTTTCAGTAGCAGATCAGATCACACGAGCAGACGGCACCATCCACCTCTATGCACTTCAGGAGAAGGAAGGAGAATATACCGATCAGATCAGATCGAAGATCCCAGACTGCACCATCACCGAGCGGTTTCTCCGTTCATATTCGGCAGGAAAGTGGCATGCGGTCTATGATATAAAAAAGGGTCAGACCGGGACGAACTTCGTCCCATAATGAATGATCCCCGATGGTCCGTCCTCGGTGATCACCCGGAAGACCGATTTCACCTTCATCCCGATGAAGATCTCCTGAGGCTCGCAGATCACCTGAGACGTAAGGCGACATCCCTCGTCCAATTCAATGATCGCAAGCACATACGGAGTGAGGTTCGAGAACTGATCACTCGCAGTCCTGACCACCGTGAAGGTGACGACCGTTCCCTTACCACCGCAATGGTGATCGACGATCTTTCCGTCCCTTCTGCAATCCGGGCAGAGGGTGCGGGGCGGGAAGAAGACCGTCTGGCAGGTCTCACACTTCGTCCCGATCAGATTATACCGCTGGGGGATCTTCCTCCAGAATCTTGCAACCGTCATATTCAGGTCCTCCTGAAGAGATGGCAGACGACCGTTGCACCGGAACCGCCGACATTCTGGGTCATACCGATCTCTGCACCATCCACCTGACGCCTCCCGGCCTCGCCACGGAGCTGGGTCACGACCTCATAGACCTGCTTGATTCCGGTTGCCCCGACAGGATGGCCGCAGGCCTTCAGGCCGCCGGAGGTGTTCACCGGAAGTTCTCCGCCGATATAGGCCTGACCTTCCTCATAGAACCGTCCGGCTTCACCCTTCTTCAAAAACCCGAGATCCTCAACTGCACAGATCTCAGCGATCGTAAAGCAGTCATGCACCTCAACCAGATCGATATCCCTGCGCTCAATCCGTGCCCGTTCAAAGACCCGGTTTCCGGCGGCAACCGATGCATCCAGCGTTGAGATATCCCGGCGGTCATGCAGTGCGATCGTGTCGCTTGCCTGAGCTGTCCCGATGACGGTGACCGGAGTATCGCAGAACTCCCGTGCCCGTTCAAGCGGGGCAACAACGACCGCCGCACTCCCGTCAGAGACCGGAGAACAGTCAAAGAGGCGGAGTGGGTCGGCAACAAGCGTTGATCTCAGTACCGTATCAATCCTGATCTCATTCTGGAACTGTGCAAGCGGGTTCATCGACCCGTGGAAATGGTTCTTCACCGCCACCATCGCAAGCTGTTCACGGGTGAGCGGATAGCGGTGCATATAATCGGTTGCGATCATCGCATACAGTCCAGGGAAGGTCGCACCCGCAAACCCTTCCCATTCACGATCTGCTGCTGCTGCAAGGACATCGGTTGAGTCACCGGCATCGGTCATCTTCTCAACTCCCGCTGCAACGACGATATCCTCCATTCCTGATGCAACCGCAAGGACTGCCTGCCGGAACGCAAGACCGCCTGAAGCGCAGGCCGCCTCAACCCGTGTCGCCGGGACATGGCCTGCCCTGGTGAGTCCGGCATAATCTGCAATGAGTGCCCCGATATGCTCCTGCTCAACAAATCTGCCGGCACTCATATTTCCGACATACAGTGCATCGATCGACTCTCCACCGATGCCCGCATCCTCAATAGCAAGGGTGCCGGCTTCGACAAAGAGCTCCCGAAACGACGTATCCCAGCGCTCGCCAAACTGCGTGCAGCCGACTCCAATCACTGCCACATCTCTCATTGTTGCATCACGATCTTTCCTTTGTGTCTGGCATACAGTGCATAGTCGAGGTATTTGGTATTCTTCAGAAGCTCCTCAACAGTCGGTGCCTTTGAACGGTCAATAGCAGTCAGAATTGCATCCGTAACCGTCATATCGAAGGCATCGGAGCCTGAACCCGAGCCATAACTACAGACGAAGATCCGATCTCCGGGCTCTGCGATATCCAATGTCGCCGCAAGGCCCACCGGGGACGCCCCTGAGTAGGTGTTTCCGATCCTCGGAACGACAAGTCCGGGTCGGATCTGCTCACCGGTGAACCCAAGCACCTGGGCCGCACGGGTTGGGAATTTTGCATTCGGCTGATGGAAGATGGCATACGTATAGTCTGACGGTTTCGTCCCCTCCTTCTCAAAGAGGAGGCGGCTTGCACCGAAGACATGCTTGAAGTACCCGGGATCACCTGAGAACCTGCCGCCATGACGGGGATAATTCTGCCCTTCACGCCGCCAGAAGTCCGGTGTATCACTTGAATATGAATGAGTCGCATTGATCTCTGCGATGGGATCATCTGATCCGATCAGAAACGCTGCACCCCCGGCAGCCGCCGTATATTCAAGTGCATCGCCTGGTGCACCCTGTGCGATATCTGCTCCGATAGCAAGGGCATACTTCACCATCTTCGATCCGACAAGACCCATACAGGTCTGAATTGCGGCAGTTCCTGCCTTACAGGCAAACTCATAGTCTGCCGCCGTCATGACCGGAGTTGCTCCTATCGCTTCTCCGACGGTGACTGCTGTCGGTTTCACTGCATAGGGATGTGACTCGGACCCGACATAGACCGCTCCGATATCGTCAGGATTAATAGTCCTGCGTGCAAGCGCAGATCGCGCCGCCTCAACGGAGATCGTTGCGGTATTCTCATCGAGAGCCGGAACCGACTTTTCAAACACACCAAGGCCACCTGAGATCTCAGCAGGGTTTGCTCCCCAGACCCGTGCGATCTCCTCAACCTTTATCCGAAACCGGGGGATATATGCCCCGTAGGTGATGATGCCTACCATTCCTGTTCCCTCAATTTTTTAATGATATCCTGCACCTTTTCTTCTGTCGTGAAGACGGTGATTCGATCGCGTTCAGCAAGCCTCTCCACAAGCGGGTGGACCGAATCCGGATGGATCCCCTGAAGAATGACGCAGGGTGGTTTGAACGGAGTTACACGGATCGCCACCATCGGTGACTTTCCACTTGATACATCCGTAAAGATCAGCGCCCGCTCGGTACTCCATCCATAGATACGGTTGAACTCGTTTGGCGAGAGGGTTAGAATTGCATTGAGACTGTTCACAACCGTGTATCCGACGACACGGTGATCTGCATCACCGCAGATCCGACTGCAGTTGATCGTCTCGGCAAGAAGCGTCACAGGAACCGCATCGCTGAAATCGTGAAGGTCATAGATGACATCCTCATCGATTGTTGAGAAGAGCATCTTCGAGTACTTCTCAGCAAATCCTCCGCCGTTTGCCTCGTCGATCGAGAAGAGGCTGTCGACGATCTTACCAACAACGGCAGTTCCAGGGCTCTTCCGCCGCCCACTCTCATAATCACTGATGACAGATGGTGAGACTCCAAGATACTCGGCAAGTGAGCCGGGGGGTATCTTAAAGCTCGTCCGCCACTTCTTAAGCGCTTTGCCGGGCACATCCGAGAGCGTTATCTCTCCAGCGATCTTCTCTGCAAGCTGTTGACGCTGTCCGGGTTTCACCTGTACTGCTATGACCCCGTCATAGATATATCTAACGAATACAAGTTCGACATTTCACGAAGAGAGATTACACCTCCTGATTCCGTCATCCGATGACCGGGACGATGAAGACTCATCCCACAAGAGTTATCTTATCTGCACAACGATACCTCATTATCTGCCATGACAGAACTCCTCCATTTCTGTGTAAGGGGGACAGGATATGCCCTTCCCCTCGACCGTGTCCAGTCCACGATCAGGATGGTTGCTGCCCGTGATCAGAACAGAGGAGTGATCGATTTCCATGGGAGGGAACTGGCGATCACCTCGATCGACATTCATCCCCATGAAAGACGCCCTCTCAGGGCGACCGACAGCCTGATCATCACTACACTCGGAGAGCGTGGGATCGCCCTCTGTGCTGATCGGATTGAGGGGATAGTGGCAGAAGGAAAGACGAAGCCCGGAGATCTGATCGGAACCAGAATGTCAGAAGACGGGCGGATCATCATCGACGACCTGTCAGCACTGCCGCTGTATCAGGGTGTACATCCGGTAGCAGACGAAGAGACAGAAGGGATACTCAAACGTCGTGCACAGGCGATGAGAGCACCGCAGGAAGAGGAGGGTGAGGGGATATACCCTGAGATCCTCAGGTTCCAGCTTGGGTATGTCGAGTACGCTGTCGAGATGCAGTATGTCCGGGAGGTGATCCTGACGGGTGAGATCACTCCTGTACCGGGTGTCCCGGCATTCATCACCGGCATATCAGCGGTCAGGGGAAAGATCATCTCCCTCGTCGATCTGAGGAAGTTCTTCGGGATACCCGAGTTTGGACTGACAGACTTTAACCGGGTGATCATCCTCTCTGATCGAAAGATGACATTTGGCCTCCTCACAGATCGTATTCTGGGTACATCACACCTGAAGAGACCAATCCCACAAGAACCGACGAACACCACTATCCCACAGAGCCATCTCATCGGGATTGCAGATAATGTGATCATCATCGATGCAAAAGCCCTTCTGACAGATAGGCGGATGATGATTAACGAACTTGAAGAATAAGAGATAATAATTCCCGGAATCATCTCTCCGGGGGGTTTACCATGGTCAATTTCTTCTCTGACATGAAAGTTGGAACAAAGATCCTCGTCATATGTCTGCTTCTTGCGATCATACCGACATCCCTTGTCGGTATCGTCTCATACAGCAGCTCAGCGGGTGTCATTACACAGCAGATTGAGACGC
>NZ_JAUSCG010000143.1 GCF_030651615.1 Methanocalculus sp. | reverse complement strand
TTTCTTGAACCGATCCGGCATATCATACCAGGCAGCAGCCGGTGTCCCCTGTCGTTTTGAGTACCTGGTGATATTGATCTTCTCGGGTCTGATAATCCTGAGAAGATCGACCGTCTCAATAAAATCCTCATCGGTCTCACCTGGAAATCCGCAGATGATGTCGGTTGAGATCCTGGCAGACGGATATACCGTTTTGATGGTTCGAATGATGGTAATAACATCATCACGTGTGTACCGTCGTCCCATCCTTTTGAGGACCGCATCTGATCCTGACTGAATCGGGATATGGAAAAATAAGAAGATACGATCATCCCTGCATGAGGAGAGGAATCTACCAAGGATTGGCAGGAGTGTGTCGGGGTTCATCATACCGAGACGGACCCGGAATGACCCTGGTACTCCATTGATTGCATCGAGAAGGGCTGAAAGCTCTTCTCCACTGTCAATTCCCCATGCCGAAAGATCCTGTGCTGTCAGCTGAACTTCTACCGCACCGGAACCAATCCTGCCTCGAAGCTGACGTACCACCTCTTCTTTTGAATGGCTGAGAAGAGCCCCCCGTGCCTTTCTCGTAATACAGTAGGTACAGTGTCCGGGGCATCCCTGTGCTATCTGCAGAACAGCAACATTACCCTCTGCGTGCATCCCGGCCTCCAGGTAATGGGAATGAATGGTGTCAGGATCGATCACCATCCCGCCGCATACGGGATCGATCTTTGGCAGGCAGCCGGTGACATAGAGTTCTTTTTCCGAGAGATCAGCAAGCCTCTTCCTCATCTCCCGCTCTGTCCGTTCGATCACAATACAGGTATTAACCAGAATGCAGTCGGCATCCTCAGCCGATGAGACGATCTCACACCCCTGTGATCTGAGGATCACTCCGAGTTTCTCCGAATCACCTGTATTATAAGTACACCCATAGGTCTCGATAAAGACCTTTTTGTCCCGAATCTGGAGAATTGGATCTGAGAGGTGACATCCCATGGAGACTTCTTATATATTCGGGGTGAGAAGAGAAAAATGCAACTGGATATACAGGGAAAGCTTCATCTTTGTAGAATGCATCGTTCTGGCACTATGCTTATCAGATCTTCAAATAACCCTGCACATTCAATCGAGGTTAATCGATGACAGAAATACCTCTTCCTTCAGAGAAACAGAAGAAGAAGGATCTCTGCCCCGGTGCAGCATGCCCGTACCTGAACCGTGAGCTCTCCTGGATCGACTTCAACAGGCGGGTGCTTGCAGAAGCAGCCGATCCGAACAATCCTCTCCTCGAACGGGTTACATTCCTTGGGATCGTCGCTGATAATCTGGATGAGTTCTTCATGGTAAGGGTTGCCGGACTCGCCAAAGAAATTCGGCTGAATAAACCGGATATCGGACCTGATGGCATGCATCCGGCAGATCAGGTCCGTGCGATTCGTGATGAGCTCTATCCACTGTACCGGAAGATGGCAGACTGCTGGCATACAGAACTCCTTGTGGCACTTGAAGAGGCCGGAATTCCTGTGAAAGGGTGGAATGAACTTTCTTCTGATGAAAAGGCAGGTTTTGGAGCATTCTTTGAAGAGTCCATTCGTCCAAAGATCGCCATCATTCCGATAGGCAGAAAGTCCTCTTTCCCCCCCTTCTCAGAACTATGTGAGAATATCGTAGTGATGATGAGGGGCGGCAGATTGTCAGGAGTCATTCTCTGCCTGAGCGGCGGAGAAGAGCGATTATCCCGTTTTATTCCGGTACCATCCGGTGGTCTGATCCTGGTGGAGGAGGTGGTGCGACATCATGCTGCATCCCTCTTCCCGGATGATGAGGTTACCGGGACCTACCTCTTCCGGGTGACACGGGACTCTGATCTTGAATTGAAAGGGGATGATGACACCGATCTCACTGTTGCGATCATAGAAGGTGCAGAACTCTTACAGACGAGGCAGCCGGTGAGGCTGGAAGTCGAGGAGGGAATGCCGTTTCATCTGGCAACCGAGATCAGTACAATGCTTGGGCTGATACCCGACCTCGTCTTCACCCAGAAACCCCCTCTTGGACTTGCTGATCTGAAGAAAATCCCCTTTGATCGTCCGGATCTCCGGTATCTCTCCTATACGCCGACCCTACCCCCCGGATTTACTGATGAATCAACGATATTCTCATCAATCAGAAGGCATGACCGACTCCTCTTTACACCATATGACTCATTTGAGGCATTTGTTCTGTTTCTTCGTGCCGCCGCAGATGATCCGTCTGTCCTCTCGATTCGCACCACCCTCTATCGGGTTGGCCCCCATTCCCCGGTGATTGATACTCTCATTCTGGCGAAGAAGAATGGCAAGCAGGTTGAGGTGGTTGTTGAACTGAAGGCCAGTTTCGATGAAGAGTCGAACTTCCGGTGGGCGACTCTTCTGAAAGAGGCGGGTGTGCTGGTCACTCATGGTGCAGTTGGCCTGAAGGTCCATGCGAAATGTGCTTTTGTCTCACGGAAGGAGGAAGGTGGAGTTGTCAGGTACTCTTTCCTCTCAACCGGCAACTTCAACCTCTCCACCAGCAGGATCTACTCGGATCTTGCCATCTTTACTGCTGATGCTGCAATAGGATCAGATCTTGTCAACCTCTTCAATATCTTAACAGGATACACCCTGAAGGCAGAGTTTACCGATCTCCTTGTTGCCCCGGTCATCTCGCTCAGGGATGATCTGATCAGAAGGATTGAAGAAGAGAGGAAGTATCAGAAACGGTCAGGTAATGGAAGGATCATCATTAAAGTAAATTCACTCTCTGACAGAAAGATCATTGATGCCCTAAGAAAAGCATCAGAGGATGGTGTGCAGGTCGATCTCATAACTCGTGGCGTCAACTGTATCCGTTCATGTCCGGGAAGTCCGAAGACCCGTTCGGTCGTCGGGAGGTTCCTTGAACATGCGAGGGTCTTTTACTTCTCTGCAGGAGGAAGAGAAGACCTCTATTTCGGATCGGCAGACCTGATGCCGAGGAACCTGAACCGGAGGGTGGAGGTCATCTTCCCGATAAAGGACCCCTGGATTAAAGAGATTGTTCTTTCAGATCTATTGCCCGGATACCTGAAGGATTCGAAAGGAAGCTGGAAATTCCTTCCTGATGGGAGATCGGAGCCGGTTATGGGGGATGCAATCTCCTGCCAGGAGCAGTTCCTGAGAACGCGTGGATTCTGGCATCGTGAGGAGAAGGGTATTTCTCTTTCTGATACAACCAGTCAGTGAGATACCTCATGATTCAGCCTATATCCCCACTCCGGGAGGAGACTAATACGAGAAGGATTCTTCCGATCCTTGAGTTCGCCGCCGCTCACAACTCGGAACGATCCCATGATGAACAGGTGATGAAGAATGCCCTCCAGATCTTCGATCAACTCTCCCCCCTCCACGGCCTCTCTGAAGATGAGCGGTTCCTTCTTCAGGCAGCATCGCTGCTGCACGATATCGGATGGAGTCAGGGAGGCAGCGCTCACCATAAGAGCGGTCAGAGACTGGTTTTTCGTGATCGTTCTCTACCACTTGGTAAGAAAGAGCGGAGTATGATATCGCTTCTTGTCAGATATCATAGGAAAGCGCTCCCTTCTCTTAAGCATCGAAGATTCGCCGAATTAAAAGAAAAAAACAGGGAGAAGGTGATGGTGCTCGCCTCCATCCTCAGGATAGCGGATGGTCTTGACCGCTCACATCAGTCTCTTGTAGAGAATATTATCGTCACCATCTCCCCCCGGAAGGTGATCATCCACTGCTCATCACGAAAAGATGGATATGCCGAGTATGACTATGGAATGCAGCGATCAGATCTCTTCTCCAGGGTCTTCAATCGTGAAGTGGTCATCGAATGGAGTGTTGCCTGTTAGCGTGAAAGCTTCTCTGCAACCCTTTCAATCCAGGATTTCCTCAGTTCACGTTCACGAATATCTTCTTCAAGCTCTCTAACCTGAGACCAGAGTGTCCGGAGTTCAGTCTTTGACTGCCCAACCTCCTCTCTGAGGAGTCTGATCTCATGGAGTATACGGTCGGTATCTGAAGCCATCCCGTCACGTATCGCACTGACCCGGTGTTCAATCTGAGAGGTCGATTCGGAGGTTCTGGCGACAGCGATGACGATCTCATCGAGGAGATCCGATCCGGGTGGTGTTGGTGGTGGTCCGGATTGTGTATCCCTTCTCTCCTCATCAGGAGCAAATTCAGTGATCTTTTTGCCTCCCTTAAGGACTGGTATGATCGCATCATGAGACATTCCCTGTGCGGTGAGGTCAGCGATAACCCGGAATCGTTTAACTGCACCTTTATTGTATATTCTGACCTTACCGATCGATTGGTGCTGGAGATGTTCATCATACTCATCTGCATATCGCCTCACCAGATCTTCGGGGAGTGACAGGAGGCTGGCAATATCTGATATCCTGAGTTTATCTTCGTCTGTCATCATAGTCTCCTCTTCCTCTCCTCTGTCAAAGGCGTACACCCTATCTGTATTTTACCATTTCCTGCTGAGGAGAAAGACCTTATCTGCGTATGAATATATCTTATTAATAAAGTAATGGACGATCATATCACACCTCAGGTTAGTTCATCAGATTGCGAGTATCATGGTGTTCTTATAAAGAATGACCAGTTTCTTGTATCAGTACAGGATGATCTCTTCAGACTCCGCCCAAACTCAGGGGATGGTCCCGCCCGCGAGTTCTCAAAGTCCAACCTCTTCGATGTGGCTTCCGAGACTGATAGTAATGGTCTGCCATCGGTTGTTCTTGCGATACACACATCCGGCGGGATTAAGCGTATGGTCCTCTCGTTTTCTGAAGGAGCCGGTGGAGTAGCCGCCCGTGACCGCCTTATCAGACAGGTCAGGGGGATCATCAACGGTGTCCATTCAAAGTCCGGGCAGTGTGAAAAAGAGGTTCTCAAAATCATCTCCGGTGTTCTGATAAAAGGACTGCGATTTCGGCTCGGAATCGGATCTTTTGGGATTACGCTGACACCCGAGTCCGGGAACGGTCCTGTCCGCGAATATCCCCGTTCTGCCCTCTTCGATCCGGCATGCGAAGCAGATAATGGTGATCTACCGTCTTTCACCCTTGCAATCAAGACGAAGGGAGGTATACAGCGTATGATCCTCTCCTTCCCACAAGAGTCAGGTGGATCATCTGCCCGTGATCAGACCCTTCATCTGATTCTTGGGATCATCAATGGAAAAACTGCCGGTGTTATGAAAAAAGCAGCAGGTCCTGTTCACTCTGTCTCCGGTATTACCATCAAGGATGTACCATTCAAAGCTGAACTATCATCTGATCTGATCAGGCTCGTCCCTGAAGCCGGTGATGGTGCCCCTCGCGAATTCAGGGCGGCGGAACTCTTTGATGTCGTCCCGGAGTTCACACCTGATGGTATTCAGTCAGCGGTTCTTGCTATTCAGACGGCAACCGGTATCCGGCGTATGGTCCTCTGTTTCCCGGACAAATCGGGTGGCACAGCTGAACGTGACCGTTTTACTGATATGGTCAGGGGGATCATCGATGGAACATTTGGTACTGTTGCAGATTCCAAAAAGAGATTACGTCGGGATCAGTGCCGGACCGAGTACCCAATATGCCAGCGCTCCGGCCTCTCTCTGGAGGGCGAGGAGATCGGTCTTCTCCTCACTTCAAAGAGGCTGCTTGTGTATGAAGGGGGCGGCCGGGATGTTCTTGTCAGAGAAGAGTTTCGCTCCCATCTGATCTTAGATGCATCTCCGACGATTGATCTCTCTGGTAAACCCGCTATGGCAATCTCGATCATCTCGCCTGATAAAGAGATCTCAGGTCGAATCTTCGTCTTTGATGATGAAAGTGAGAGAAACTCCTGGATCTCACTTCTGACAGCAGACGAACTCCCCCCTCCAATGTTTGAGGAGACAGACGATGAGGTGGTTGTCACTGAAGAATCTGAGATAGAGATCGAGGTTCGGGAGTGTGAGGTGCCTCAGGAGGATGAAGAGGAGGAGCTCCCTGACCCTCCTGAAGAAGACCAGAAGCCTCCGGTTAATCGATGTCCGGTCTGCAGTACAATACTCCCCTATGAGAGCCCCTGGTGTGATCTCTGTGGTACTCGCCTCACATCGGAGAGAGATCTGAGGATTCCGGGAGAGTCCGATCAGATGCTGTCAGATGATCCACTCATCATCAGACCCAGACGGGAATATGGACGATTTCTGACATTTCTTATCGCACCATCAGGGGCAGGCCGGTTTAAGGATGATCCGCTCATGATACCGGTCATCTACTTCCTCACCTCGATTCTTGTATGTGTCCTGGGAAGTCTTGGAATAGTATCAGTCCTCCTTCACAGATCAGGGGGAGATTCCACCCTCTACCCGATCTTAACAGAACTCACAACCGATCCGGTGGTCTTTGCCATCTTCACCATAACCATCCTCTGTGCCGCTGCTGTAGCGGTTCTTATCGCTTCACTTCTGGCTTTTCTCATCATCGGCAGAGTGGAGGGAAGTTTAGGTGGGATTATCCGGATCACCCTCTACGCTACTCTCCCTTTTGGAATAGCGGGACTCATTCCGATCATAGGAGTACTTGTGGCAGGATGCTGGTCTGTCATCATCGTCTCAGGTGCGCTCAGGAAGACATTTGACTTTTCAGTACCTGCATCATTCTTTCCACCGGTCATCTCATATGCGGGGGTTTTCTTTGCGGCCATCCTGCTCACTGGTGGTGTCTTCTGATGCGATCCATCCTTCTTGGCTTTCTCTCTCTCTTTTTCATCTGTAGTGTCGCCTCAGGTGTGAATGTAATGATAGCAAGCGACACCATGACCGGGGTCGCTCCTGGCACCATCACCTTCACAGGCTCGGTCTCGGGGAATGAGGGGGAGGCAACAGAATGGTCATGGCAGTTTCAAAAGGTGGGAGATCCTTCCGGGACAACTGCTCTTCTTGGAAGTGGGAAGAGGGTCTCAATCACGTTTGACCGGCATGGAACCTGGCGTGTGACCCTGTACACGATGGTCGATGGCCGGAGCTTACAGAGTAACCCTTATGAGGTGATGATCTATGACAGTGAAGCGGTGCCAAACCCGGATTTTACCGCCACTCCACAGACCGGAACCTCCCCTCTCACCGTCACCTTCACCGACAGATCTTCAAACATGCCGACGAGCTGGCACTGGTCGTTTGGTGACGGAGCAACCGGAACCGGCCCGAAAGTGACACATACCTACACTGATCCCGGATCTTACTCTGTTACCCTCAGGGTTTTCAATCCTGCCGGGAGTTATGTCAAAACATGGTCAGATTATATCACTGTTACAACACCCCCTGTTGCGGATTTTTCCGTTGGTAAAACGAGTGGAGAGCCACCATGTACAATTACATTCACCGATCAGTCAACTGGGGACATCGTCAGATGGAACTGGGTTTTTGGTGATGGTGCAACATCAACTCTTCGACACCCGACACACACCTACACCAAATCGGGTGTCTACTCAGTGGGTCTAACTGTCCAGAATGCCTATGGTGCGGTCACTCAGACAAAAGATAATCTGATAATTATCGATAAAAGCCCGAAAACAGATTTTTCAGCAGATGTACAGAAGGGGGGTGCCCCACTGGCCGTTCAGTTTCATGATATCTCCGGTGGACATCCAAATCAGTGGAAATGGGACTTTGGAGACGGAAAATCCTCACTTGTTCAGAACCCGCAGCATACCTATCTCCATCCCGGTACATTCAAGGTTTCACTCACCGTCTCCGGCTCGGATATAGCAGGGTCACTCACCCGTACCGGCTATATCACCGTCCTCACCCCACCAAAAGCCGGGTTTGATGCAGATAGAACATTTGGGTCAGCCCCTCTTACAATCAGGTTCTCTGATCGGTCAACAGGAGATCCTGATATATGGATCTGGGAATTTGGTGACGGGTCGAGCAGTAATGTCCGTCACCCTTCACATACCTACACACGGGAAGGAATCTACACCGTCTCACTGACGATCAGAAATGAGTATGGTTATGATCTCTTTGAACGGGTGAATTATGTCACTGTGATGAAAGAAACACCTGCCCCGGTCGTGATGCGGGAGATAAATGTGACAAACAGTTCCATTGAGGAGCCCTTGTATCAAGCCCCGGAGTTACATTTTACTCCGGACATTCCGTTTATTAATCCAAAGGATGCAGTTATCGAGTATATACACCTCATCAGAGCACTCATCGGAAAGTGACGATATGCTTATCTGCATATCTGGTTCAGATCCTCGGTATGAGTATCAAAACTGAGATCATCGGGAAGATTGGAGCCCTCATGACTGTAGCATTCGGGCTGGTTGCAGCACTCGCATGGAACTCATCAATTCAGGCGCTATTCCGTGAAGTCTTTGGAACTGCCGAGAATCTCCCTGCAATGTTTGGATATGCAATTATTGTCACAATAATTGCGGTCATTGCCACCATCTGGATAGGACGCCTTTCTGAATTGGCAAAGCGTGAGGAGGAGACGGGGAAATCGGCTTAAATTGCCGATATCGGTGGCCGGTTATCAAAGAACATTATCAGCCATCGCTCCACGCAGGCAAAACGCCAGAGATCTGTTGAATAAGGGGCCTTTCCATCGAGGAATGCCTGGTATTCTTCAAGAACCCGTTCTCCATCCCAATATGGGCGTGAACGGAACCGATCCGACAAAAAGAGCGATCTCATCTGATCCGCAAGGACATCCTTCATCCAGATGGCCTCTGGTGTTGAGAACCCTTTCTTATCGGTCCTTTTTCGGATGGCTTCGGGAACGATCCCTTCGATCGCCTGACGGAGCAGGAATTTGGTCTCGCCTTTTCTGACCTTCTGATCAAGAGGGAGTGAGGCGATGTACTCTGCCACACGATAGTCAAGGAATGGCACACGTGCCTCGATTGAGAATGCCATTGAGTTTCGGTCTTCGTAATGGAGGAGTGCGGGCAGATTGGTTTTGAGAATCTCCCTTTTCAGAATAGTAGAAAGAGGTCCGGCATATCGGTTAATAACTGGGTAATCCCCTTTAATACATCCTCTCCGGCGCTGCCTGACCGCCAGCTGGGATCGTGCATCAAGGAAGAACGGCAGATGGCGTGTGATTGCATAGTACCATGCAGAGAGTGCCGCAATGTGGTCTCCGGAGTCCCACAACGCTCTTCCAAGGGCTGGCACGTATCCGATATAACCTGCGAGCTCTTCGTCTGCTCCCTGCCCGTCGAGCACGACCTTAACCTGTCTGCTTGCAGAACGCATTACACAATACTGTGAGTAGCAGGTGAGAGAGCCAAACGGTTCATCCATCATATACAGAAGGGTTGCCAGGTCGTTCTGAAGCTCATCACCGTCAGGGAAGACCTGCTCATTAGCTGCTCCTGTTGCATCAAGGATGATCTTCATGTACGGGCTTTCATCTGATTTTGGATCATCAAAGCAGGCTGAGAAGGTCTTCTGCCGCTCTCCTACACTCTCCGGGGCGTCGGTTCGGATGAGTCTGTTGATGAGTACGGTCACTATTGAGGAATCAATCCCCCCGGAGAGGCATGTCCCGACCGGGACATCTGATCGAAGCCTGAGACGGACAGAGTCAAGAAGCAGTCCGAAGAGTGCCGCCGGAGCAGTCTCATCGGTCACTGGTGAAGAATGCACCTCCGGATTTACCGTCAGGTCAAAATATTGAAGGGGACCTTCAGTTCCTGAAGGTGTAAAGGTGACAGAGTGGCCTGGTGGGATCTGGTATACTCCGGCAAACATGGTTCGATCGGAATGATCATGGATACCCCATGCGAGGAATGTCCTGACCATCTCGTCATCGGGGGTTCTTCCGACTTCAGGGTGAAGGAGAAGAGCTTTGATCTCCGATCCGAAGAGTATGCCGTCATCAACATGGGTATAGTAGAAAGGTTTTATCCCGAAACGGTCGCGGGCGCAGAAGAGGGTCTCATCTCTTGTATCCCAGATGGCAAAGGCCCACATGCCATTAAAGCGGGAGAGGCAGCCAGCCCCCCACTCTTCATAAGCATGAAGGATCACTTCGGTATCGGTCTCTGTTGAGAACCGGTGTCCGCAGTGTATAAGTTCGGATCGAAGCTCGATATAGTTGTAGATTTCGCCGTTATAAACGATCCAGAGGGTTCCGTTCTCGTTTGCCATCGGTTGCTGACCGGCATCGGAGAGATCGATGATCGCAAGGCGGCGGTGTGCAAGTGAGACCCTGCCTGATGTGAAGATGCCGCCTCCGTCCGGTCCCCGGTGCCTGAGGATTTCGCTCATCTTCCTGACCAGATCCTTATCGGCTGATCCACTGAAAAAGCGATAATTGCCGGCTATTCCGCACATACCAGATATCCTGTGTTTATTGTATAAAAAAGGCTACTTATCATCTTTCTTTTTGGGAATGCCGGAGATGTCGCATGTTGCTCCACACTCAGCACCGTTCACCACCCGGTACGCATCTGCAAGAACCGCAGCATTTGCAAGGAGGCCTGCGATGAGCACCGTCTCAAGGATCTCCTCACGGGTTGCGCCCTTTGCCTGCGCTGCCTTCATATGGTATTCGACACAGTGGCTGCATTTCAATGCCGCACCGACTGCCATGCTGATAAGCTCAACCACTTTCGGTTCAAGTGTTGAGAGCTGGGTGACCGATCCCTTATAGAGCAGGTGGGAGATGAGCACTTCAGGCCGTTCGCTCATCCTCTGAAAGATCAGTGGAACCGCACCGTACTCCTTCTCGATTTGTTCAAGCCAGCAACGTGCTGTCTTATCCGATCCGTCCTCTTTGATACGTTGAATAATAGCCTCGAAGTCCATCTCCGCCTACACCACGATATGAGTCTCTGAAAAAGGTTTGATCTGAACCAATATGTAATCACGCATTCGTGATGGTCGGATCTCTGCGATATCACCAACCAGAATACCCTCTTCAACGACGAGTGAGCGGATCTGATCTGCATACCGGGTGAACGGGAGTTTTACCCGGAGACCGGTGAGCTGGACCGTAAGAGGGGTTGGGGAGTAGACCGAATCGATATCCGGCACACCCTCCTTAATAACCTCCATCAGTCTGGCAGGGGAGATGGAGAGGGGATCCTGTGCTAGTTCGTCACGAATACCACTGAGTACATGAGACACCTCTTCAATGACTGCATCCAGCCTCCCGATGTCAGCATCTGTTCTGGTCCTGTGCATGAATCTGCCGAGGTTACCTACATATCCGGCTGCTGGTGGATCAGTTATTCGTTTCAGTGCATCAACTGGTGGAGCACCCGTCAGGATGATAGGTACACGAATACCCCGCCTCAGAACATTGAACTTCTGCTCGATACAGGTCTCGAAGTTACCGAGGACATAGATGGCAAGATCATGTTCATTGATAACATCACGCTCCTCGTCATTTAACTGGGAGATGCGTTTGCCAAACCCTCTGGCAAGCCCGATCATATTGGTCTTTGCACCGACGGTCCTGAGATACTCTGCGATATCGCAGGCTGAATGGGGGAGGTGATGGATCTCAAGGCTCGGTATGACGACTGCTATCTCTGTTCCAACAAGAGGTGACTCGGTGACTTCACCGGCAAGGGGTCGGATAAAATCCCTGAATCGTTCGACATCGTCTTTTGGTATCAGTGCCTGAAGTACGATCTCCTGAGCGATATCGTGTTTCTGGACGATATAACCGCCGAGATCTTCAATGTAGTCCACCACCTCATCATGGCGGTACACCCCTCCTTTGTAGGTGATTGGAATGAGGATCATCTCAGTTCCTCCCCTATCTGTGCAAACTGTCCGACAACGATATCCTCCACCACATGTTCCGGAAGCGTGTTCTCGCTTGCGACATAGAAGAACTGATCTCTTCCATATGACTCCCTCCGTACTTTGAACCCTTCAGGAGCAATCACCGTCATTGCATAGATCAGGTCACGAAAGACTGTATCTGCCCTGTTCACTACTTCAAGCTGCTCAAAACCCTTTGGAATTTCTATGCCCGATATGACAACGGTGAACCGATCAGGCTGATCGATATGCTCATGGCCGAAGATTTCATAGAGTCGGGTGAGGAACTTTGCCAGATGAGTCTCGTCTCTGATGGAGATGATGGTCGAATCACCCTGTGTCTGAACCGATCCGATATCCGAGACCCTGATTGATCCTCCGGCATCCCGGATTGTTCCGACGGCAACAAAGATCGGGAGTCTCGGATCGATGAAGATCCGTAATTTTGTGACGACTGATGTCAGGTTATGATCCAGAAGGACGGTCTCTGTTATCTGCCTGTAAAAGTCCCGGCCGATCTCTTCGAAACATTCAACCTCGAACTGATCCATCATCGTCATCTGCGTTCACTCCTTCTTCTCATCAATGAACCCTGATGCAAGGAGGGCTGCTCCGGTTGCCCCGATATACTGGGAATGGTGCGGAACGACGATCTCGGTCTGAAGAAGATCTCCCATCGCCCGGACAAGACCCTGAATCAGTGATGTGCCGCCGACCATGATCACCGGCTCACGGATATCGACCTCCTGGAGCTGCTGTTCGAAGACCTGTTCGGCAACTGAGTGACAGGCAGCAGCTGCAACATCTTCAGGGGTGCTTCCTGCTGCAAGGGCATTGACAAGACTCTGGGTTCCAAATACGATGCAGTAGCTGTTCATCGGAACACCGCCTGACATGCCATTCATCGCAAGAGGTCCAAGTTCCGTGATATCGATTCCAAGTCTTTTTGCAGTCATCTCAAGGAATCGGCCGCTTGCACCGGCACAGATGCCGCCCATCGTGAATGTTCCGGGAATCCCGTCCATCACCGAGATCGCTTTGTTATCCATACCGCCGATATCGATCACAGTCGCCGGGCCATGCTGGGTACCTGCAAGATATACCGCTCCTTTTGAGTTGACGGTCAGTTCTTCCTGAATGAGATCCGCATTCAGATGTTTTCCAATGAGATAACGGCCATATCCGGTTGTTCCTATCGCCTCGATATCGTCCATAACAAGACCCGCTTCCGAAAGGGCGTTTTTTATTGCCTCATCAGCAGATTTTACGACCTCGATAGTCGGCACCCATCCGGTCCCGACGATCTCGTTATCCTTCATGATGATACATTTTGTCGTCGATGATCCTGAGTCTACTCCCATTGTGATCCCGGACTGCTCCTCACGTGCGAGGAGGGCACGGCGGCGTGCAATCGTCGTCAGCGCCTCCATACGTGTGAGCAATGTGCCTGAGGTCGTTCGTTCGGTGAACGAGTATGAGACGACAGGCAATGTTGAGTTCAAGTGGATATACCGGCGAAGTTCAGTTCTGACGATGGCAGCCTCTGCACACCTGAAACAACTCCCGATAAAGACGGCATCTGCATCAACTCTGCCCGTAACCAGTGCTTCTGCTCTGGCTATCGCGAGTTTGAGATCGGGGCTCTTCACATTAAGGCCGAATGCATCGAAGCTCTTCTTCAGGTCGCGGAGTGAGACATCGGGGTAGAAGAGTTCGGCATCAACAGCTTTTGCAGCTTTTGCGAGTTCATTCTGAACACCGGAATATTCAGCCCCACAGGTGAGCTGTGCGATCCGAACAGGTCTGCTCATGCTGTATCTCCTTTTAGGCTCTTTAGAAACGCCTTTATTGATGCAACAAAGGAGACACC
>NZ_JAUSCG010000240.1 GCF_030651615.1 Methanocalculus sp. | reverse complement strand
TTGGTCTTAACGGTGAGGCTGATCATGTTCTTAAACCCATGTGACTCCTCTGTCGTCGTCTCGGCGATGGTGACACCCCGTTCGCGTGCCACAAATTCAGCATTCACGATATTGATCGGCTGCTGGAGGATCGGGTCCATAATACCTTTGATCGCCATCCGGGTGACGAACTTGAGGTTCTGTCTCATTTCAATGAGGTCACCGGCATAAGTCACTTCTATCTTCGTGATCGCACCGGCTACCACCTGTGATGCGAGCCGTCCCATCCTCTCTGCAAGACGGGCATATGGCTCAAGCGTCTCCTGGAGTTCGGTTGGGATCATCGGAGCGTTCACGACGTACTTCGCAGCACCACCCTTTAAGACATCAATACACTGGTGAGCGATCGAGATGGCGACATTCTTCTGCGCTTCAACTGTGCTTGCACCAAGGTGCGGGGTGACGATGACGTTGTCAAGTGCAAGGAGCGGTGATTCTGTTGGTGGCTCCGACTCAAAGACATCAAGTGCGGCACCGGCGACCTTTCCGCTTGCCACAGCAACGGCAAGTGCAGCCTCATCAATAATGCCCCCACGTGCACAGTTGATGATCCGGACACCGTCCTTCATCGTTGCAATCGACTTCTCATTCACGAGATGCATCGTCTCCTTGATCAGAGGCGTGTGAACCGTAATGACATCGGCGACCTTGAAGAGATCCTCAACACTCATCATCTCGACACCAAACTGTGCGCCGCGTTCAGGGGTGATGAAGGGATCGTAGGCGACGACCTTCATATTGAAGGACTGGGCGCGTTTTGCAACCTCGCGGCCGATACGTCCAAATCCAACGACGCCAAGCACCTTCTCGTTCATCTCGACACCCATGAACTTCGACCGCTTCCACTCACCTTTCTTCAGTGATGCAGTTGCAGACGGAATCCTCCGGGCAAGTGAGAGCATCATCGCCATCGTATGCTCGGTTGCGGCAAGGGTGTTCCCCTCAGGAGCATTTGCGACAATGATACCCTTCCTGGTTGCCGCGTCGGTATCGATATTGTCAACGCCGGCACCTGCACGGCCGATGTACTTCATCTTCGTCGCTGCCTCGATAACGCGTGCTGTCACCTCGGTTCCTGATCTGACGATAAGTGCATCGTATCCTCCGATGATTCCGACCAGTTCGTCTTCTGAGAGGCCTGTCTTCTCATCGACGTTGCAGAACCCTTTCAATATCTCAATACCCTCTTCTGCCAGCGGATCACTGACCAGGACGTTAAAGCTCATGTGAAAACCCATTACGTATTTATATCTCGCAGGTAATCATGCTTCTTCTTTGATGAAGATCGACCAGGGGTCCTTCACCCTGTTTTATGTATCCTCGGGTAGATTCATACCTGAGATTGCTATGAAGGACGCGCCGAACATTCTCTGGCTTAAGGAGATCAGAAAGGGTGACATACCCTCTGTGGGAGGAAAGGGTGCCTCCCTTGGTGAAATGGCCTCGATCGGTCTTCCGGTACCCGAAGCCTATGTAGTGACTGCCCAGGCTTTCCGGCGTTTTCTCGTCGAAACAGCCCTTGAAGAATCGCTCTATTCCATTCTTGAAGGACTTGACGTCGATGACAACAATGCTCTGGAATCTGCTGCCGGAAAGGCGAAGGACCTGATCCTTTCGGTTCCGATGCCCGGGTATATGGCAGAGGAGATCCGATCCGCCTATGCCGGTATGGGATCAGATGTCGTTGTTGCAGTCAGATCGAGTGCAACTGCAGAAGATCTCCCGGATGCAAGTTTTGCAGGGCAGCAGGAGACCTACTTAAACATCCTTGGTGGCGACGATGTCATCGAGGCGGTTCAGATGTGCTGGGCATCGCTGTATGGAGCGCGTGCAGTATACTACCGATCCAAACAGGGGTTCGATGACCGAAGTGTCAATATTGCCGTAGTTATCCAGAAACTCATCTTCTCCGAGAAGGCCGGTGTGATGTTCACATCACACCCGGTCAGTGGAGAACCCCTCACAATAATCGAGGGTTCATGGGGTCTTGGTGAAGCGGTCGTCTCCGGCTCCGTCTCACCGGACAACTATGTCTTTGACCAGACAAAGCAGAAGATCATCGATCGGATCATCGCGAGCAAAGAGATAGAGATCATTCCCGATGGTAAGAAGGGGACAAAAGAGGTCTCTGTTCCAGAAGATCGGAAGAAGAAGCAGGTACTCTCTGACGGGGAGATTGCACGTCTTGCATCTCTTGGAAAACTCTCAGAGGACCATTATGGAACGCCACAGGATGTAGAGTGGGGTATCGTCGGTGATAATGTCTATATTCTCCAGTCACGGCCGATCACCACCATTAAGACCGTCTCTGTCGGCAAGATCGGCTCATCATTATCCGGTTCCGAAAAGATCCTTCTGGAAGGGCAGGGAGCATCACCGGGCATTGCTACGGGAAGAGTTACGATCATCAAAAATGTGAAGGAGTCCGGATCTATTCAGGAAGGGGATATCCTCGTTGCCAAGATGACCAATCCCGACATGGTTCCTGCGATGCGAAAAGTCAGGGGAATCATCACTGATGAAGGCGGTATGACCTGTCATGCAGCGATTGTGTCGCGTGAACTTGGAACTCCGGCAGTCGTTGGGACGAAGAAGGCAACCTCCACACTGAAGAACGGCCAGATCGTTACGATCGATGGTGACAAAGGGATCATCTATGAAGGTGAGGTTCAGAAGACCCATGAGGCACGCTCATCTGACCTCCAGACAGTATCTGCCCCAATAGTGACGGCCACACTCATCAAGGTGAACGTCTCGCTCCCCGAGGCAGCACAGCGTGCTGCTGCAACCGGTGCCGACGGTGTCGGTCTTCTCCGAATCGAACACCTGATCCTCGGGATGAACAAGACTCCCCAGTGGTTCATCACAAACAACCAGGAGGAGGAGTTCATCTCTGAACTCTATGCCGGGATCAAGATCATACTGGACGCATTTCCGGGAAAACCCGTCTGGGTCAGGACCCTTGATGCTCCAACTGATGAGTTCCGGAACATGGAAGGTGGCGAGGACGAACCCCACGAACACAACCCGATGCTCGGATGGCGCGGTATCCGCCGTGACCTTGGCGCACCCGATCAGTTCCGCCTCCAGATTGAAGCCTTTAAACGCCTCTGGAAGGCCGGATACGACAATCTTGGCTTAATGTTCCCGCTTGTGAACCACCCACGGGAGTTCATCCAGGCAAAATCCCTTCTTCGTGAATGGGGAGTTGATGTCGACGCTGTCACCCTTGGTATCATGGTTGAAGTGCCATCATCAGCCATCCTGATCGATGACTTCATCAAAGCCGGGATCAAATTTGCCTCATTCGGCACAAATGATCTCGTTCAGTATACCCTCGCTGTCGATCGGAACAACGAGCATGTCGCCTCAATGTACGAACCTGAACACCCTGCAGTACTCAGGCTGATCGACTATGCGATCAGCCGGTGCCGGGCAGCAGGCGTTGAGTGTTCCATCTGCGGGCAGGCAGGATCAGACCCGAAGATGGTCACCTGGCTCATTGAACATGGTATCAGGAGCGTTTCTGCAAATATCGATGCAATACAGAAGGTTCGTGAGGCCGCAGCCCGGACTGAACAGCGGATGATCCTGAATATGGCATATTCCAAAGGTGGCAATGAAGGAGATCGGTTCTTCTGAGGAGGAGATCTTCTCCTACCTCTCTTCTGTTCGGGAAGAGGATCTGACATATGATCGAATTCTGTCTTCAATGTGCACCCGACCTCATCCGGTAGCCATTCGTGCACATATGCAGTTTATCGAGACGAACCTCGGAGATCCTGGTCTCTTCCCAGGAACGATGGGCCTCGAGGATGAACTGATCAGGATGCTTGGAGAACTCTTCCATCATGCTGGTGCAGGAGGATATGCCACATCAGGTGGTACCGAATCAAATATCCAGGCACTCAGGATCGCAAAGAAGCAGAAGTCAGTTGATCATCCAAATGTCATCATTCCGGCATCCGCACACTTCTCCTTTGATAAGGCATGTGATATGCTCGGACTTGAGATGCGATCAGTTCCGCTTGATGCGAATTATCGGATGGATATCGACTCGGTCAGCAACGCAGTCGATGCACGGACCGCCGGCATCGTTTCTGTCGTCGGAACAACCGAATATGGAATGATCGACCCGGTACGAGAGATCGGAGAGATTGCCGGAGATAATGATATTTTCTTCCATGTCGATGCCGCATTTGGAGGTCTTGTCGCACCGTTCCTTCCAAAGATTGCACCCTGGGATTTCTCCATCCCCTCAGTATCAAGTATCTCAGTTGACCCTCATAAGATGGGTATGAGCACCATCCCCTGTGGAGCGCTTCTTCTCCGTGATCCGGCCGCATTCGGTTGTCTTAACGTTGATACGCCGTATCTGACGGTGAAGAAGGAGTGTACACTCGCAGGAACACGCCCCGGTGCCCCTGTTGCAGGAGCATATGCAGTCCTCAGGTACCTTGGGTGTGAGGGTCTCTCTGCTATCGTCTCCGGATGCATGGAGAATACAAGGCGACTTATCGAGGGGATGGAAGCCTTCGGCTATCCCCGTGCTGTGACCCCCGATGTCAATGTCGCAACCTTCGACTGTCCGATTACGCCTTCCGGCTGGCGTGTTTCACGGACGCGTCAGGGCCATATGCGCACCGTTCAGATGCCCCATGTTACACGGGATGTAGTGGAATCATTCTTAGAAACAATCGGTGAATCTCATGCTTGATGTACTCAAAAAATCATTGCAGACCTGTCCTCTTGTAAAAAGGGGTGAATATAACTATTTCATCCACCCGATCACAGATGGTGTCCCGCTGGTTGAGCCCGCACTCCTCAGGGATGTGGCCTGCTCACTTTTTAAAGCGCTCGACCTCACGGATGTCGATAAACTCGTCGTCACTGAGGCGATGGGTATCCATATCGGGACCGTTCTCTCCCTGATGACAGACATCCCCTATACAATTGTCAGAAAACGTGAGTATAAACTCCCTGGCGAGGTGACGATCGGTCAGACGACAGGGTATTCAAAGGGTACTCTCTACTTAAACAGCGTCTTCGATGGAGATCGGATTGCGATTGTTGATGATGTGATCAGCACAGGAGGAACGATCCGGGCACTGCTCCCTGCCATCGAATCGACCGGAGCAGTGGTGTCTGATCTCTGTTTTGTCATTAACCGGGGGAACCCTGATATTGGAAGGCCGTACAAGTCTCTGGTCACCATCGATGTCGATGAAGATGGCGTTCATGTCCTTGATTCGTACTTCTGAGGTTATCGAACGGATCAGATCTCTTCATCCGAAGAGGATCGCCCTTCAGGCTCCTGAAGGATTGAAGCGGGAGCTGCCGGCACTTGCCGAGGCTCTCAGGGCAGAAGGGTACTCGGTCATCATCTCGGGAGACCCCTGCTATGGTGCATGTGATCTTGCACTCGACACGCTTGACTATGCGGATATCCTCATCCATTTTGGACATACCCCACTGATGGATCACCCAAGAGTCATCTTTGAGCCTATTCAGCTCCCGTATGAAACTCCCTCACTCGACAACGTCATTCCCCTGCTGAAAGGCCCTGTAATCGGTCTTATCTCCACAATTCAGCATGCACCCTCACTTCCACAACTGGCAGAAGAGCTACGAAAACATGGGTTTCAGCCGGTCATCGCGCCCTCCTCTCCCCGGACACCCTGCCCCGGCCAGGTGCTCGGATGCACCTATGCTGCTGCACGGGATACCGGATCACAGGAGATCCTCTACCTTGGAACCGGGGTCTTTCATCCTATCGGATCAGGCATTGCAACCGGTGCACGGGTGATCACTCTTGACCCCTTCACCGGAGAGGCGGGTCTGGTCGAGACGGACAGACTTCTCCGCAGGCGGTTTGCCGTCATCGAGAAGGCGCGATCAGCTGACCGCTTTGGGATCATCGTCTCGCAGAAGTGCGGCCAGAACAGGGTGAAGCTTGCAGAGGAACTACTCCTGCTTGATCCACGGTCTGTAATCGTTCTTCTCAGGGAAGTGACCCCCGATCAACTGCTCAACCTTGGTTTTCCCTGTTATGTGAATACCGCGTGCCCAAGGCTCTCTCTTGACGATCAGATCCGGTTCCCGGTCCCGGTTCTCTCCCCTCCCGAGTTTGAGATCCTCTGCGGCAGACGGCATTGGGATGACTATACCATCGATGAGATCCGATCATGAAGCTCCGAACCCTTGAGATGAAACTCGAACGGGTCATGGGTATTCCAGATCCGGATCCTGCGAAAGAGCAGTACATGACTCCTGCTCTTCTTGCTGCACGCCTCCTTTTTGATGCCTGTCTGGCAGGAGATATCGAGGGCTGCTCGGTCTGTGATCTCGGATCAGGTACCGGCATCCTTGGAATCGGTGCAGCACTCCTCGGTGCCGAACGGGTTGTTGGGATAGAAGAAGACGAACGGTTGGTTGCGCTTGCTCAGGAGAATATGAGGCTGTTCTCTGTTGATTGTACTTTCATCACAGGAGATGTCAGAGATCTGACTGAATCCTTTGATACTGTCGTTATGAACCCTCCATTTGGTGCGCAGACGGTGCATGCGGACAGACCGTTCATCGATGCAAGCCTCAGGATTGCCCCTGTAGTCTACGGGATCTTTAACGCAGGTACGATTCCGTTCCTCAATTCGTATATCAAAGGGAGAGCGGTCATCTCCGGGGCAGTATCTGCCTCATTTCCAATGAAACGAATGTTCTCCTTTCATAGACGGGATGTACTTGATATCCCTGTTGAAATTGTCTGTTTGAGGCGTATCTGAATGATAAAATTACCACGTCCACTCCTTGGATATACCTTCGGTCATGTTGTTATTGATCTGTACAGCCCGGTAATTCCGGCACTGATACCGCTGCTTGTTCTTCACCCCGGAATCGGTTTCTTCCTTGCAGGTCTCCTTGTAAGCGTTTTTCAGATTACCTCTTCCCTTATCCAACCCGTCGTAGGATGGCTCTCGGACCGATCCGGGTGGGGTGCTCCGATCTGGCTCTGTATTCTGACGAGTTCAATCTGTATCGGACTATATGGGGTGGTGCAGGACTACTATCTCCTCCTCATCTTTGCCGCTGTTGCCGGAGTATCTCATGCTCTCTTTCATCCTTCAGCGCTTCTCCGGGTGCATGGTGAGACCACCGTTCACAATCGTGGATCACTTACTTCCATCTTCGTTACCGGAGGAAACCTTGGATATGCAATAGGTCCGGTCATTGTAGGCATTCTTATTGGATTTGGTGGTCTCACTGCCCTGACCCTGATCTCAATCCCTGGTCTGTTGACTGCTGCATATCTCTATCATATGACGAAGGGGGCAGCCTTCCAGGTTCCACGGGAAACGGTTAAAAAACTGAAGCAGAAGATTTCATATGGTCCAATTACGTTGATCGTCACCATCGCAGCCCTCCGCTCATGGGTGATCCTCGCATCGACAGCTTTCTTCCCGACATATCTTATACTGACATCGGGATACTCCCTCATCTTTGCAAATATGATGCTCACCATGATGCTCCTTGCAGGAGTTGTGGGGCAGGTGACAGGTGGTATCCTCTCAGATCGGTACGGGAGGAGAGAGGTGACGATCATCGGGCTCTTTGCCTCAATCATCCCCTATATGCTCTTCTTCATGACAACCGGATGGGTTCGGCTCTCCCTGATGGTACTGATCGGCTTTCTCACCTGGTCGACCTTCTCTGTGACGGTGACGATGGCACAGGAGTATCTCCCGGATCGGGTCGGTCTTGCATCAGGGCTTCTCATCGGTTTTTCGGTCGGTGCAGGTGGACTTGGCATCTCTATAATCGGGATTGCAGCCGATCTCATGACACTGGATGCAGCACTCTCTGCTTTAGCTATCCCCCTGATCGCAGCAGCACTCCTCTCACTCGCCATACCACGATTGCCCAGGGCTGTGATCTGATCTCATC
>NZ_JAUSCG010000233.1 GCF_030651615.1 Methanocalculus sp. | reverse complement strand
GTTCATCTTCTTGCCATACTTGGTCGAGAGGAAGTACAGAAATTTCCCATCGAAGACATAGAGGAATGGTGCAATATAGGGATACTTCTCACCCTGAAATGCGATACGTGACACATACCCCTCCTCAATGAGGCTGTCATACTCTTTCTTCTCCATCTTTGGTATCTTGATGATCTCCATCCAATTCACCTCTTGAGGATACCTCTTCAGTAAGTTTAAATCTATTGTTTTGTTTCTGACCGATATCCATCTATACCGGCGCTTCGCGCCATGAGAACAAATAGAATGACCGATAGAAGGGAAATAAACCCGGCGATCTCAAATGCCGCCCGAATATTCAGAAGATCCATCACATACCCCGACATTAATGGAGCGGTCACCATCCCGACACTCATTGCTGTGTTAAATGCCCCCATACAGGCTCCCTGCCCATATGACCTGCCGGCGATTGCGACAACAGCAGTCGATGCGGGGATGGCAACAGCACTCCCGACACCAAGGATAAACGAGAGTACAAACAACCCAAAGAACCCGGAAGAGAACGGAATTGCAATGAGGCTGATCGAAACAACAAGACTCCCACCTGCAATCAGGTTCGTCTTTGAGAACCTGTCGGCAAGGTTACCGAAGTACCGCTGAAGAAGACCTGTCGTCAGGATCGATGAGGAGATTATCACACCGGTCTCAAATGCAGACAGACCCATAGCAAACGTCGCTATGACCGGCAGAAAAACCATGAAGGTGCCGTTTGCATATGCGTTCATGATCCGGAAGAAGAGGATCGGCCGCATACAGATACTCCCTGCAGCAGCCAGGATCGATGATGAAATCCGGAGAGACTTCTTCCCTTCAGGCAGGTAGGCGAGGCATACGAGAAAGGAGACGAACGAGAGGCAGCCCATCAGAAGAAAAACGTATTCAATACCCACTGCATCAAGAATCGCACCGCCAATCAATGGACCACATCCAAGTCCGAGGAAGAGGGAGGTATTGAAAGTCCCAAGGCAGATCCCCTCCTTACCTGCTGGCGAGAGGTCAGCAACATAGGCCATTGCCACCGGCACTACCATCGCTGATGCAAAACCATGGGCAATCCTGATAAGCGTCAGTTCAGCAACAGACTGTGCGAAGATGTATGTTAGAGAAAGTATCGTAAAGAGGCCCAGTCCGATCAGAATGAAATACTTCCTCCCCCTCCGGTCAGAATAACGACCGATGAGTGGCATAAAGACTGCCCGCGATAGAGCAAAACCCGAGAAGATCAGACCGATTCCGATCCCGGTCGCACCAAGGGTGTCAGCATAATAGGGCAGGAGGGGGACAACAATCCCAAGCCCAAGCATTGAGGCGAATACTGCGATAAAGAGGACACGGAGACTCAGAAGCTGTTTCACGCTAACCCCCGGTCCCCCATCATACCTATTGTATCTAACCAAACCTGTATCAAGATGCGCATGATACAGGTATAGTAACTGGTGGATATGCAGGACTTCCTTCTCCGTGACGATCTCTTTGATACCGTCATCTTCGACCTTGACAATACACTTGTTGATTTCATCAATGCAAAGAGACAGGCATGCAATGCTGTCATCGAATCACTTGGGTGCGGTGATTCAGCCGATCTCTTCTCCTACTTCTTAAGAATGAGGCATGGATTTGAGGATTATGGCAATATCTTTGATTATCTCTCGGATATTGGTGTCAACGGATCGGCTTCGTATCTGAGATCCTGCACCATCTATGAAGATGTGAAACTTCAAACAATCCAGCCATATGAAGGAGTTGAAGAAACCCTTTCAGCACTCAGATCAGATGGACTTCGTCTTGGCGTTGTTACGGATGCGGACTCAGATCATGCAGAAAAACGACTGAAAAAGGCAAACCTCTCAAAATTCTTTGAAGTCGTTATAACTCCTGATATGAGTGGAAGAAGAAAACCAAATCCAGACTCTTTTCTGATGGCCCTTGACTCCCTCAGAACAGATCCATTTCATACAATCTGTGTTGGAGATAGCATCAGACGTGATATCGAACCCGCAAAACGACTGGGGATGTGCACCATTCATGCCGCATATGGTGACTGGCATCCTGAAGAGACAAAAGAGTCCTCTGTCAGGACACTTCGCATACATCATCCCGAAGATCTCATTCGTCTGGTTCTTGGAAAAAAAGATTAGATGACTTTTGAGATGACGATCTCAGCAAGCATCTTTCCAAGTTCTGTTAGCCGAATTGATATATTACGTCCACGTTTCTCTTTTTTAATGAAACCAGCCTCTTCCAGCTTTGAGAGATGGTGAGAGAGTCTGCTACGCTCGCTTCTGAACTGTTTACTATCCTTCTGGATTTCAGGGGTGATCATGAAGATTATGCTGTCAAGTGACTCGACACCGTCACCAATTAACGTGATTATATGCCGCTGCTCCTCTCCGGGATAATCCACCGGAATGACAGGAATCTCAATAACCTCATCAACTCCGATCTCCTCTCCTGCATTATCATACTTTGGGATCGAGGTTATCATACGGGATCGGGTCATACAGGCGGCAATATAAGCACCAACAGAGAGTGTCCGAAGAGAGCCTGATGCATTTAAGAGGACGTCATTGCCTGCAATCTTTTCATCTTTAATCATCCCAAGCAGCTGGTTAGCCGCTTTCAGAACTGACTTTTTGTCGATTGCCCGGATTTCGATATCCCATAACTTCTTCAGCTCAGACTGAATATCGAGAGCAACCTTCTTGACGATCTGCTCACCCGGAAGACTCTCATCTTCACCCACAATCAAGAAGAGTTTTGAGAAGGGGATCTCACGGAGGGCACTAATCGACTCTATAAGACGATCTTTGTGATGCCCTACAAAAACAATATGTGTTGTTGTCATGTTACTGTACATATCATTTTGAATTATATATGAATATTTCCATGGATCAAAGAAGATCTCGTAAACGGGATTTCTCTTGCAACACTCCACTTCTTCTATCGTCGTTTATCATCAGATGATATACATCAATCAAGTGAGTATTCGAGAGTCTCTTTCGAGAGGAAGTAACTCAGAACAGTCCTTATGGCAACGATTGCCCCAAGGAACAGGACATCCTCGATTGAAGGTGCAAGGACTGTAGA
>NZ_JAUSCG010000217.1 GCF_030651615.1 Methanocalculus sp. | reverse complement strand
AATGATTGCTGGTGGCTTCACCCCGGCAGCTTTTGCAACTGTTGTAATGTCAGCCAGTGTCCCGATAGTCACCTGCTGGTCTGGCCGAAATCCCCGTTCAATGATTGCAACAGGCTTGTCACTCTTCATACCGTGAGCAATGAGAGAAGCTGTTATCTGGCCGAGATTCTTAACACCCATTAGAATTACAATGGTCCCTCGGGATTGTGCAAGCCATCCCCAGTCGATTGCAGACTCTTCTTTTTTCGGGTCTTCATGACCTGTCAGAAAGGTGACCTGGCTTGCAAAGCTACGATGGGTTACGGGGATGCCTGCACAACCCGGTACGGCAATGGCACTTGTGATCCCCGGGACGACCTCCACAGTGATGTTATGCTCTCTGAGCACCTCCATCTCTTCTCCACCCCGGCCGAAGACGAACGGGTCACCCCCTTTCAACCGGACGACCCTTCTGCCCTGTTTGGCACGATCCACCATCAGCCTCTCGATCTCCTCCTGGCTGAGGGTATGTGCACCCCCGTACTTTCCACAGTCGATCTTCTCAGCAGATGCAGGGAGGGTGGAGAGGATCTCTTCTCCCGGAAGCTGATCGTACAGGATCACCTCGGCAGCATCGATCACCTCCCGCGCCCGATAGGTTAACAGTCCAAGGCCGCCGGGGCCTGATCCAACCAGATATACCACTCCGCTCATTGTTATTTCAACCCCAGTATGCTCTTTGCTTCAAGTATCAGATCGCTTGAGCGGATCTTAAGTTCCCTTCCAATTCCGCGTGCTTCATCAACTGATTTCACCTGTTCTTCCATCCGTTCGTATCTTTCTCCATCAAGGGAGAGGACCTCTGCTATCAGGTGTCCTTCAAGGCAGTATATCCCCTGCGGCGTGAAACATCCTCCTCCGACCTCTTCCATCACGGCCCGTTCGATCATCGTGTCCATGCGTGTCTTCTCGTGGTCAAGGGGGGAGATGACCTCACAAAGCGCCGGATCATCCCTGCAGACCACTGCGATCGTTCCCTGGTTTGGTGCCGGAACGAACTGATGAGCTGGTAAGCGGATCCCGTTTAGATGAAGAGACATCCGAACGAGTCCTGCTTCGGCAAGCATAATCGCATCATAGTCACCGGATTTCAGTTTTCTGATCCTTGTATCGATATTTCCCCTGAGCTCTCTGATCTCCAGATCGGGATCATATCTCCTGAGCTGGGCACGGCGTCTTGTGCTGGATGTCCCGATGATAAGGACGTCATCAAGTGTCTTCTCAAATGCCAGATAGTCTGTTGGAGGATCGCGAGGAAGGATTGCAGCTGTTGCAATTCCATCCGGCCTTGCTGCCGGAATGTCTTTCATGCTATGAACTGCACAATCGATCTCACCACTCAGTATCGCGTCATCAAGTGCCCTGACAAAGATCCCCTGTCCCCCTACTTCATGCAGTGGAACGCTTGTATCCGCATCACCTTCGGTTTTAATGATGATGATCTCTGTCCTGATCCCGATCTCTCCAAGCTGTTTTGAGACGATCTCTGTCTGTCTCCGTGCAAGGGCACTTCCGCGGGAGCCGATCCGGATCATGGGATGCATGATCGATAGACTCCGGAGATGCTTTCAATATCCTCGTCGGTATGGGCAAATGAGAGGAAGTTCGATTCAAACTGGGCCGGTGGGAGGAAGACACCCTGAGATAGCGCTCCCTTCCAGAACGACCCAAAGGAGATGGTATCGCTCTCTTTTGCTTCTGCATAGTTCTTCGGCGTATCATTCCTGAAGAAATACTTGAAGATCGATCCGATCCGAACAAATGAACCCCCGGCAGATGACGGAAGACTCTCTTCGATCGCCCGCGTACGTTCAGCTGCACGATTGTACTCCTTCCTGTTTGCTGCAAGATAATCGAGGGTGGCAGTGCCTGCTGCAAGAGAGAGAGGGTTTCCATTGAAGGTGCCAGCCTGATAGACCGGTCCGGCGGGTGCGATCATCTCCATGATATCCCGTCTGCCGCCGAAGGCACCGATAGGAAGCCCCCCCCCGATGATCTTTCCAAGGGTCGTAATATCCGGGGTGATCCCATAGTATTTCGCAGCACCCCCGATACCGAGCCGGTATCCGGTGATCACTTCGTCTGATATGAGGAGGACATCATGTTCTTTTGTGATCGCCCTGACCTCTTTGAGATAGTTCTCTTCTGGCAGAATCGGGCCAATGTTTCCCATCACCGGTTCAAGGATGAAAGCGGCTATATCGGAATCTTTTTGGAGGATCTGGTCGAGTGCCTCAGAATCATTATAGGGTACCTGCCGTGTGAAACCCGCAATCTCTTCAGGGATGCCTGCTGAGTCTGGTATTCCAAGTGTTGTTGCACCTGAGCCTGCCTTGATCAGAACACTGTCATGGGCTCCATGAAAGCCCCCTTCTACTTTCAGGATCTTTTTCTTCTGTGTATATCCCCGGGCAAGACGGATCGCCGCCATCGTAGCTTCAGAGCCGCTTGAGACGCATCGCACCATCTCAACGCCCGGCTGGTCCCGGATGATCCTCTGTGCCATCAAAATCTCCTGCTCTGTCGGAGTTCCATAGAGCCACCCGTCTTCAAGTTGTTTTTGAATGGCTGCTTTGATGACTTTATGTGCGTGACCAAGGATGAGTGGTCCGTATCCGAGGCAGCAGTCGATCAGCGTATCATTATCTGCTGTTGTTATCCTTCCGGCTTTTCCCGATACTGTATAGAATGGGTATGGTTTGATCGCCCGGACCGGGCTGCTTACGCCTCCGGGGAGGAGGGTTTGTGCAATTTTAAATAATTCATCGCTTCTCATGCAACCACCTGCAGACATCTTCTGCAAAATATGTGATTATCAGATCCGCCCCCGCACGCTTGATGCAGATGAGTGATTCAAGGGCGACACTCTTCTCATCGATC
>NZ_JAUSCG010000216.1 GCF_030651615.1 Methanocalculus sp. | reverse complement strand
GATGCAAACGGTGTCCTCTTCATTGACGGTTTCATCTGGATAGCAGAGACCGGAGGGGGGAACATCTACTATATTTATCCAAACCCGGAGAAAGGATTTGCAGAAGAGCTGAAACTCTCCTATCTACTCCCGGTTGACGAGACCTGGTTTGTCGGATCCGGCATCTACCTCTCCGGCATCACCACAGAATTCTCCCCTGAAGCAAAAGATTCGCTCATCCACCGTGTGCGGTATGCCCATGACTATGCACTTGTATACGGGAGGGAGAAGGCAGTTGCAGCATTCAATGATCAACAGGGTCAGTTCGCACAGGGAGAGGCGTACATCTTTGCATACGACTTTGATGGAACGACACTTGCCCTCCCATACCAGCCTGAAGTACTTGGATCAGACAGAACAGAGTTTAAGGATTCATATGGTGTCTCCGGGGTTGCATGGGAGATTGCAGTTGCAGAAGGAGGCGGCGGGTTTGTGTATATCACCTATGAGAGCCCGGCTACCGGAGTTGAGGGTTTGAAGCTCTGTTATGTCACCCCGGCAGGTACTGACTGGCTCGTCGGATCAGGAATTTACGCAGGTCTTCATGAGTGAACAGGGGGATCTAATACCCCACTTTTATCAGTCCCGGGTTTCTTCCGGTGATCGACTCTCCCCCACATGGAGTAACCAGAAATGTATCTTCGATCCCGACCATCCCGACCCCGGAGACGCCGATCTTCGGTTCAAGGGCGATCGCCATCCCTTCTCTGAGCGGTTCATCAAAACCCACTGCAATAACCGGATATTCATCCACCTCAAGCCCCACACCATGACCGAGGAATGGGACACGCCTCTTCCCATATCCCATAAAGTTCTGCTGATGGTCAGCAGCAAGATCCCCCATGATCATTCTGTAGATGTCTGATGGGACTACACCGGGGCGGAGGAGTGATCGCATCCTCTCCTGGATATCCAGACAGACAGAATGTGCAGCAGCAGCCTCATCGGGAAGAGGTGCGCCGAACTGGTACACAACGGTTTTATCGGTATGGTAGCCTTCATACCCGCACCCAGTGTCGAGGAAGACGAGATCACCGGTCTTCAACCTCCGGTGGCGTGATCCGAGGAGCGGAACTGCTGCTGAGAGGCCGACTGATCCCCCGGGTCCGTTGAAGTATGTTGGAGCAATCGAGTTCTCCCCAAACGCAATCTGACCGAGGACGATCTCATTTTCAAACATCGAGAACCGGACGATCCCATGATGCCCTTCTTCAATGAGGATCGTATGGAGTGCGCAGCCGAGTTCCGCCTCGGTCATCCCTTCCGTAAGTATTTCGGGAACCAGATCTTCAAGGACATGCCGGTGGATCTCTCCTGATATCCTCATGAGGTCGATCTCATACGAGCTCTTCTCTGCCCTCACATACGCAATCTGCCGGTCAAGAGAGGAGACCTTCGTCACAGGGAAGTACTTCCTGAACCTTTCGAGAAGCGCAACAGGAACAATCTCCTTCTCGATATGGCAGGATTTGGGGAATGATACCATATCCCCTGCCGCATCCCTGAAATTCTGCATCGGGCGGATATCAGGGAAGAGAGATTCTGCTACTGCCCGGTCAAAACTACGGCGAATCCAGTAGACCGGCTCACCGTCACGCGGGATGATGAGCATACCGTCCTGCATCGTGCCGGAGAAGTAGTACTGATTGATCTTTCCGAAGAAGACGGCGATCTCCCAGTCCGGATCAGACGCATCCATCCGCTGGCAGAATCTTGAGAGGCGGCTTGCCAGTTCGGACTCAGGGACCTTCATATGCATAGAAAGAGTTGTCCGGAGGATACTTGATACCCTCCACTGATTCAGGCGGTCTCCCAGATCATATCCTCTGCCTGCACTCCTCTGTTGTGAGGATCGAGACACCGATCGCCGCCATATCCCGGATATTCGCCTGATGGATCTCAGGTGTTGCAGCAGCAGTTGCATCTGAGATGAGTAGTGTATCATACCCATACGCCATCGCATCAAAGACGGTTGTTCTGATGCAGTTTGGTGTCTGGATGCCAACAACGACGATCCTCTCCACTCCAAGTGATCTGAGGAGGAGATCGAGATCGGTTCCGATAAATCCGCTCATCCGTGTCTTTGCAAGAATATGTTCACCAGGAAGAGGCGTAAGGGATGGGATAACCTGAGCACCTCTTGTCCCCGCAACCGCAAACGGAATCTTTGCAAAGATCTCCCGTCTGAAATGCTCGACATCTGAACCGCCAGGCCGGTGAATCCGAAGAATATGAATCACCGGGAGGTCCTTACTTCGGAAATCATCGAGAACTGCTCTGACAGATCCGAGTATCTCATCGGCACCGGAAACCCTGAGAGGGGCATCCGGCCCGACAAAATCGTTCTGCATATCGATTATCAAGAGGGCGGTTGTAGTCATGATACACTGATCTGACATCCTGCGGGCATTATATTTCCGCATTCTCTTTCGGCATATTGATGAGGATGAACGTAACAGAGGATATCAGGAATCAATTGAGCAATGCACGACGAGAACGCATGTGATGAGAACAGAGAGATCATTGAGGAGATTGCAGAGACGATCTTCGGTGCTGGTGTCATCGATTTTACGTACGAGTACGACTGCACCACCACACGCGGTGTTCGTCTCTGGTTCACCACACTCCGTTTAAGAAATAACCGGGCACTTCCGATCAATCTTGATACCGGAGGGTTCTGTACAGAAGACAAAAACACCCTCGGAGAGGGGGGTATCGCCCTCTTCATACGTGGGAACCGGTATAGCCCCGGATCTGAGGTGGGAATCGATCAGATAGACGCAGCGATACAGAGGGATATGATCTCGCTCTTTGATCGGGCAGTTATTATCGGTCTTGACGGACTCAGGTATGGCGCGATCCCCTGCCTTGAACGTGATGGTGTCTCGTTTTATCCGCTGAAAGCAGATGTAATCCACTGTAAGACTCCTGAAGGGATACCATTCCTCTTCAGATCCGAGGGGTTCTGCCGCATTAACCCGGTTCACCGGACGAAGACTTGGATCACCTTTGACACCCTTCTGATGGTTGATCCTGCAGGGTCCTGCTCAATTGTCTCAGACGAGTTCTTCTCTGAGTTCGCTCAGGAAGAATAAGAACTCCTCTTCCGGAATCCAACAGGGAAGTTTAATTATTTTTGAACCTTTATGCATGATTATGATCAGGGTTGCCATTAATGGCTATGGGACTATCGGTAAACGTGTCGCCGATGCGGTCACCTGCCAGCCGGATATGAAGATCATCGGTGTATCAAAGACGAAACCTTCCGCAGAGGCATATATTGCAAAGGCGCGGGGATTCCCCCTTTATATCGCCGATCTCTCAAAGAAGGATGCATTTGATAAAGCCGGGATACCTGTTGCAGGATCGGTTGAAGAGATGCTTGCCGCCTGTGATATTGTTGTGGACGCAACTCCGGGTGGTATCGGCGCAAAGAACCGCGCTCTCTATGAAAAAGCCGGGATAAAAGCGATCTGGCAGGGTGGTGAAGACCATGAGGTGGCGGGTTTCTCCTTCTCATCATCATGCAACTATGCCGATGCCATCGGCAAAGACTATGTCCGTGTCGTCTCCTGCAACACCACCGGACTCTGCCGGATCATCAAACTCATCTCAGATGAATATGGTGTCAAAAAGGTAAGAGCTACAATGATCCGCCGCGGAGGTGACCCGGGCGATATCAAACGGGGACCAATTGACGCGATCGTCTGCAACCCTGTTACGATCCCATCTCATCATGGCCCTGATGTCCAGTCTGTCATCCCTGATATCAGAATCGTCACAACCGCACTCATTGTTCCTACAACGATGATGCATATGCATGTCGTCCAGATGGACCTCGCACGACCCGGAGACCGGAACCGGGTTCTTGAACTGATCAAAAATCATCCAAGGATCGGGCTTGTCAGGACACAAACCGGGATCACCTCGACGGCTGAACTGAAGGAGTATGTGATGGACCTCGGTAGGCCGAGGGCTGATCTCTGGGAGAACGGGGTCTTTGAAGGATCGATATCAGTCGATGGTGATGACCTCTACCTCTTCCAGGCGATCCATCAGGAGGCTGATGTGGTTGTCGAGACGATCGACTGTATCAGGGCGATGATGGGGACGATCAAAGTGGCTGAAGAGTCGATTGCTCTCACAAATCATTCACTCGGGTTCTCACCGATCCGGTGAATCATATTTTTTCAATGCCAAAGCGGAGACGCTGCAAGGAAAAGAAGATACGATGACAGATGAAAAAGTCCGGGATTTTCGGAGATCTATTAAGATCGCGTTATTTGTCACAGCCTTCTTCTTCTTTGTGGAGGTTGCAGGCGGACTTCTCTCCGGATCGCTTGCCCTGCTCAGTGATGCAGGACATATGTTCAGTGATCTCCTCGCACTCATCCTCTCCTTTGGTGCAATGACTCTTGCACTTCAGCTTCCAACCAAAGAGCGGACCTATGGTTACCACCGTGGGGAGATCTTTGCAGCGTTCATCAACTCGCTGTTGTTGATCGGTGTTAGTTTTGGTATACTATGGGAGGCATACCACCGTCTCCTCAACCCTGCCCCGGTTGACGGTGGCCTGATGCTTATCGTGGCCTGCATCGGTCTTGCTGCAAATGTTTTTATCGTCTTCCTCCTTTATGGCAGCCATAACCTGAATGTGAGAAGTGCTTTTCTCCATGTTGTCGGGGATACCATCTCGTCGTTTGCTGTGATTGTTGCTGCATTGTGGATCTCCTTCACCGGTCAGGTGATGGCTGATCCGATCCTATCCGGTATCATCGCGATTCTGATTATGATATCGGCTGCACGAATATTCCGTGAGACCATCATTATACTTCTTCAGTTCACGCCGCAATCTGTTGATTTTGATGCAGTGGTTGCGGATATGATCTCTGTGAACGGAGTAAAAGGGGTGCATAATGTTCATTTGTGGAGTCTCTGCTCAGATATCAACGTGCTTGATGCACATGTATATTCCTGTGAATCGGATATGGGTAGGAATGAGCAGATAAAACAGGAGATCAAAGAGCGGCTGAAGAAGTACCGGATTCTCCATTCAACGCTTGAGTTTGAGTGCGATGAATGCAGGGATTGTGCTCTTGTTGAAGAGATCAGGGAGCATACCGATTGATTGTTTTGGTGAGATAGTAACCAACACATTATCAATCCCAACTATTCTTTCACGATCTCCACAGTATGCCTGAGAGGTATTTATCATTATTATTGCACTCGAACATCGCTAATGTTCATGTGCAAAACCATGGTACTCCCGTTTGGGATATGATATGATCATATGGATATTACATCCGGATTCATAGAAGAGACAGATACGTAACCGTCATGTGTCAAGGATTCATGAGAAGAAGTCATTGTTTCATAATAAGGGGGTGGTATTGGCAGCGTTGAATAGTTCCCGAGGACTCTCGTACCTCAGTACCATATTCGACGCAGGTGGACTTCACTGCCGGGTTCGGAATGAGTCCGGGTATATCCCCACCGCTATGGCCGCCATTACCACAAGCCAAGGCCCAGATTTGAACTGGGGTGTAGTTGATCTGCAGTCAACCGCGTGGCCGCTCCGCCACCTTGGCGCTGTG
>NZ_JAUSCG010000209.1 GCF_030651615.1 Methanocalculus sp. | reverse complement strand
GAACAAATGATGTTCTGACTCCTGAAGCAGTCTCAATCAGGATTGCAGGCGAGATCGATGGATCGTGGCTTCTCCGGTTCAAGGGCATCCCCCATGCCGGGTTCCATTATGCACCTGTTGAATATGGAGAGAGTGTGCTCTTCTTCCTGGGATTGGGTGAATCCCCTGAGATGTAATTTTTTTTATTCGGTCATCATCCCCTTCCCTCTTCTCCCTCTGACCATCTCTTCCTGTATCCCGTGGACTCCATGGCAGGGAATACCCACGGCCGTGACCATGAGAAAACGATAATCATCCGGCAGGGTAATACCTGAATATGGCTGTGGGACTCCGGGAGAAAGCGCGATCGTTTGCTGACGGACAGGGCTATTTCCTCATTCTGCTCATCCTGTCAATTTTGTCTCATTTTATCTTCCCGGTCAGGGTTCTTCTTCACGCACCCTTCATAGTGGTTGGGATACTTATCATCGGATTCGGTCTGCTGCTGGCCTTCCGGAGCCGTGCCCTGTTCCTGCGGAACAGAACAACGTTATCCCCCTACGAGTCCCCGGCTGTCCTGATTACCACAGGTCCATTTCGCATAAGCCAAAATCCGATCTATCTGGCCATGGCAGCAATACTCACCGGGAACGCTGTGGTGATGGGGACCCTTGTCCCTTTCGTATGCACGGCCCTTTTTATTGTAATTATTGAACTGCTCTTCATTCCTGAGGAAGAACAGAGGCTGGAGGAGATATTTGGCGAGGAGTACAGAGAGTATAAACGGCATGTTCGCCGTTGGATATGAGATCACCAGACAAGGGACACCCCTCAATCACGTTTCAAAGATACGGATCTGATCATAGTCCTGCGACAATTGTATCCAATCCATATCTTTTTCCTCCCAAAATTCACACTTCCCTTATGCCATTCATCAATGATGCAGAACGCTTCTTCACCGCTGATGCGTATGCCCGTGAGAATGGAATTGAACTCATCGAAGTCTCAAACGGGCGGGCTGTCGTCTCCATGGAGATCCGTGACCGGCACAGAAACAGCCATGGCACCGTCCACGGCGGCGCCATCTTTACGCTTGCAGACTGCGCATTTGCTCTCGCCTCCAATTCACACGGCATACCGGCAGCGGCAATCAACGCCTCTATCTCATACCTGACTGCTGCAAGAAATGGCAGACTCACCGCAGTTGCAGAAGAATTTGCGAAAAACCAAAAGCTCGGATCCTATACTGTTATCATCACCGATGATCAGGAGAACAGGATCGCCATCTTCCAGGGTATGGTGTACCGGAAACAGCCGTGAGGGTGAGGGAAGAGAGCCTAATCGTAGGCCTTTCTCATCTCCTCGTCCGAGAGCGCCGGTGCGATAAGCTCCTGCCAGAGCTTTGAGTCCCAGGTCTTCAACGCGGTATGGGTTGTGAGATAATTCTCAGGAATCGGGTGCGTACCGACAACCACATCCATTTTATACTTCTCATGGATGAATTCGGTGAAGTACCTGATCCGGGGGCAGGGCGGATAGCCGACAAGCATACCGGTGGCGAGATGGATGACCGAAACACCATTCTTCTTCATCTCCAGAGGAGCATACTCGACATTTCCACCAGGGCACCCTCCACAGGTCGCATATCCGGCAATCTCCACATCCCGCCCCCTGTACACAGAGAACGCCCCCTCACGGTTATGGAGCGATCTCAGGCATTTTCCCCCGGCACACCCCCGGTAACGGTCGCAGATAATAATCCCGATTTTTATGGGTTCAGTCATAGTACTCTAATAATCACCCGCACCAGTCAATAGACTGACGGTATACCATAATTCGACACGCACTGATGATCTCTTCCAGACACTCTGAGATCTCAACAAGAACAGAACAATCGGCACCCAGAGAGAAGTCAACGAGAAAACTTTTCTTCTCTCTCCTCCTCTCATGCATAAGACCCGAAGATCCCCATGATAGCATCAATTACTCAAAAATATGAAGATGCAGATCAGATATTCCCCCCGGTAAACCGAACGGATCCAGCAACTCCACTCTTTTCAACAAAGGCACCCTCAATGAACTCCTTGTCAACAAGCGAAGAGATCTCCCCGGTCTTTGCATAATGGTACAGTAATGCAACGAGGATACCCTGGAGTGCCGACACTATCACTGCAGAGAGTGCAAAGAGGATGACCGATAGTGCGATCATCAGAAGGAAGACCTCAAAAGGCCCCACAATCACCATGAAAAATGAAGCAGCAAAGAGAAGAAATGCCGGGATAAAAACGACCACAAATGAGAGTCCGGCGATCACCGTCTCACCCCAGGTCTTCCTGAACAGAACCCATGACTCCTTAATTGCAGAGACAGCACCCGCATCCTCGAAGATCATCACCGGAATCACAAAGAATGTGGCAAGATTCCAGGCAGCACCAGCGATCCCAACCAGAATCTGGGTGATCATACGCCCAAGCGGATTATCAGACTCACTCAGCATACTTAAGATCAGACCGACGGTTGCGGTGATGACAGCCCAGGTGAATATCGATCCGATCTTTGAGACTGCTACATTAATTCCATCCATAAATGCCGGATTACGACCCTTTATCACCTCAGTTGCATTGAAGACGATCCCTGCTTTGAAGAACGAGGAGATACAGGCGGTGACGAGGAAGATGACAAAGAGGATCAAGACGGAGACGGCATATCCGGCAAGCCCCATATCATCAGGGTTAATCCCGCTTACCAGGAAGAGGAAGAGTACTGGGATGAAGAGAAGCCCAAGAATGAGCAGGATCACAATTCCGGAGATGATGGGGTAGAGGATCAGGCTCTTCTCCTTTGAGAGGATGGCAAATGTCTCGGTGAAGAGGCGCCATCCACGTTTCATCCGATCAAACATACTCTAGTGTCACGTCAAACTTCAAAAGTCGGGTAAAGGCGAGATAGCTTCACTCGTGCATC
>NZ_JAUSCG010000199.1 GCF_030651615.1 Methanocalculus sp. | reverse complement strand
ATCGAAGCGATCACACTCAGGAAGATCCTCGATAGTCGTGGGAATCCCACCATTGAAGCAGATGTTCTGGTAGAAGGTGGATTCGGGCGTGCAGCGGCCCCAAGCGGGGCAAGCACAGGAAAGCATGAAGCGGTTGTCAGGTCACCGGATGAGGCGATACCGTATGCATACAATACGGTTATTCCTCAGTTGATTGACCTTGATTCCCGTGAACAGGTCACCTTTGATCGTATCCTCCATGAGATCGACGGGACCAGCAACTTTGCAGGTATCGGAGCAAACATCGCAGTTGCCCTCTCACTTGCAAATGCAAAAGCAGCAGCATCGTCGCTCAACATCGAACCTTACACCTATCTCGGGGGAATATTTGCAGACGAAGCCCCTCTTCCGCTTGGAAATGTCATCGGCGGAGGAGCTCATGCACCAGGAGCAACCGAGATTCAGGAGTTTCTCATTATCCCAACAGGTGCATCTTCAACCGAAGAAGCGGTCTTCACAAATGCCCTCGTTCACAAAGAGGTGAAGAAGATCCTCACCTCCCGCGGGATCACCTGTGGGAAGGGAGATGAAGGAGCATGGGCACCACAGATCTCAGATCATGATGCACTTGAGCTGATCAACAATGCAATTGATACGGTCACCGATGAGACCGGTGTCAGTGTAGCTATTGGCCTTGATGTCGCGGCAAGCGAACTCTGGGACGGAGAACGATATGTCTATCGTGAACGGAACCGTTCCACTGAGGATCAGATCGCCTACATCGCTGATCTCGTCGACACCTTTGATCTCATCTATGTCGAAGATCCCCTTCATGAAGAGGATTTTGAAGGGTTCTCCACCCTTACCGATCAGATCAATGACAACTGCCTCATCTGCGGCGATGATATCTTCGTCACAAACCCCGAGCGAATCCAGAGAGGGATAGAGATCCAGTCTGCAACCGCCGTTCTGATCAAACCAAATCAGATCGGGACCCTCACGGATACATTCGAGGCGGTAAGCCTTTCCCATAGATATGGGATGGAGACTGTGATGAGCCACAGATCAGGAGAGACTACAGATACGACCATCGCCCACCTTGCAACCGCATTTGGATGCATATACCTCAAATGCGGTATCGTCGGTGGCGAAAGAATAGCTAAACTAAATGAATTGATTCGTATTTCGGAGAATTTCGCATGAGCGAGAACGAACTTGATATCGAACTGAACGAGCCCCTTGTACCGGTTGAGGAATACCTTGCGGCAGGCGTTCACATTGGAACACAGCAGAAGAGCAACGAAATGATGAACTTCATCTACCGCGTCCGCGGAGATGGTCTGTACATCATTGACATCAGAAAAACGGACGAGCGGATCAAACAGGTGGCAGCATTCCTCTCCAGGTTTGAATCACCAAAGATCTTTGCCGTGACATCACGACAGTACGGACAGTACCCTGCCCGAAAATTTGCAGAAGTCATCGGAGCAATGTCCGCTACCGGCAGGTTCATCCCGGGAACTCTTACAAATCCCGCCCTGAACCAGACTACACTGAATAAGTATATCGAACCCGATGCAGTCATCGTCACCGACCCGATCGGTGATGCCCAGGTGGTCCGGGAAGCAGTTCAGTCCGGCATCCCGGTCATCGCCCTCTGTGACACAAACAACAGCACACGAAACATCGATCTCGTCATCCCAACAAATAACAAAGGCAGAAAAGCTCTCTCCATGGTCTACTACCTCCTCGCAAAGGAGATGCTCAGGCTTCGGGGAATCACCACATCACTCACTCCGGAAGACTTTGAGACCGACCTTTAAATAGTCAGAAGAACAACTGCCTGAAGAGGTAGGGAGTCTTATGGAGAACCGTTTGTGTACAATGGCAGGGATGTTTTATCCGAAGGAGCCGGGGCATCTTGAGCAGGTGCTTGAGATGTTCTTCCAGCCTCCTCAGGAGGATCTTCATCCCTTCGGCATCATCGTTCCACATGCAGGATATCCATACTCAGGATCAGTTGCTGCCCGTGGATACGGTACAATCGATCCCGGTTTCAGTGGAACCTTCATCGTCATCGGCCCAAGCCACCGTGGATACCGGACCTGTGTATCCGCACTCCCCTGGGAGACACCCCTTGGTATCATTCCAAACGATGAAGAGCTCTCGCGGGCACTGGGTATTCCCGTTGACGAAGATGCACATCAGGAAGATGAAAACTCTCTTGAGACCCAGATGCCGTTCATCAAGTACCGGTTTCCACGTGCCCGGATTACACCGGTTCTCATGGGTGATCAGTCCCCGGAAGAGGCAGGGCGCCTCTCAGATGCAATCCTTCAGGCTATCAGAAGAACAAAGAGAGAGGCGATCATCGTCGCCTCAAGTGACTTTTCACACTACATCCCACAGAAGAGGGCAGAGGAGATCGATGCAAAAGCAATCGAGCCGATCCTCTCGCTTGACACCAATGAGTTCTACACGAGGATCAGGGATCTCAGGGTTTCTGCATGCGGTGTAGGGCCGATCGCTGCGATGATCCAGGCTGCATCCGGTCTCGGTGCCAGGAAGGGAATACTCCTCCGGTACATGACGAGCGGCGATGTTACTGGTGATCCCGAAGTGGTCGGTTATGCGGCCATTGCGGTGATATAGGTTGGCAACATGGAGCGCACCAGGTAAGATCTTCCTCTTTGGTGAGCATGCCGTGGTCTTTGGAAAACCAGGGATCGCAATGGCGATCAAGCCACGGGTTATGGTCACCGTACGGAAAGCGAAACGGCAGAAGAAACCGAACTCCTCCTATATTGCCGAATGTTTCCGGCAGATGGGTGTTTCAGGATCGGTCTATGTCAGATCCCAGCTTCCAAGCTCTTCGGGTCTTGGCTCTTCCGCAGCAGTGACCGTTGCAACACTCTTTGCGATCAATGATGAGTTTGAGATGGGAAGAGCACCTGAAGAACTCGCATCTATCGCTCACCTGGTTGAGAAGAACGTCCAGAACGGGCGAGCCAGTGCAACAGACACCTATGTCTCTACAGTGGGAGGCATGGTATTAATTACCGGCAATACCAAACGAAGGCTACCTCCACAGCCGATCCAGCTCGTCATCGGTAATAGTCTTACCCACCACAACACTTCGGATATGGTCGCACGGGTGGCTGAACTGAAGAGGACCAGGCCACAGATCGCAGATCCGATCATCGACGCGATCGCCGCTGTAACAAAGTGTTCAATGCATCATTTCAATAATCCGCGGGAGTTTGGTAATCTGATGAATATGAACCATGCACTCCTTGAGGCACTGGGGGTAGGCCACCCCCAGCTCTCCCGCCTCGTCCTCGCCTCACGTGCAGCAGGCGCACTTGGAGCAAAGATGACCGGTGCAGGAGGAGGAGGGTGCATGTTTGCACTCTGTACAAAGAGTGCCAAGACCCGTGTGGCAGGTGCAATAGAAGCATGTGATGCCCGGGCAATCATCACCACCATCGACACCCAGGGTGTACGGAAAGAGAAGGATGAATAAGACGGTTGTACTTAAACTCGGCGGATCTGTGATCACCGAGAAGCAGTCTGCCGGAGTGATCAACCACACCCGGCTCCAGGAGATAGCGAAGACTCTCGCCTCATACCGGGATCTCCCTCTTATCATCATTCATGGGGCCGGGTCCTGCGGCCATCCTGAGGCACAGCGCTTTGCAATTCAGAGCGGAGTCACTCATGAAAATGCAGTCGGTGTCGGAGAGACCCACCGGGCTGTTGCCGGACTGAATACAGCAGTTGTTCAGGTACTCCGGGATGCAGGGCTTGACGCAGTCGGCATCCATCCCTTATGCGGATCAGTTGCAGAGAACGGACGACTCATCTCTTTTGAGACAAAACATCTCGATCGCATGGCTAACCTTGGTATCATCCCGGTTCTTCATGGCGATGTGGTAATGGATACAGAACGCGGGGCATGCATCATCTCAGGAGATCAGCTCGTTCTGAATATCGCCATTGGAATTTCCGCAGGGCGTGTCGGCCTTGCAACCGATGTCCCGGGTGTCCTGGCAAAAGGTAATGTTATCAGAAAGATTCATCGATCTGTTATTCAGGAGATCGATCTCGGCGAATCAGGGAAGACAGATGTAACCGGTGGGATGAGAGGCAAAGTAGAGGAGCTCCTCACCCTTGCGGATGCCGGAATACCTTCTTCAATATTTCATATTGAAAAACTCGGAGATTTCCTTGCCGGAGATGACCACAGCGGAACTGATATTGTGGAGATATAATGATGACCAGACCTGAACAGACCACTTCCCGAAAACTTGATCACCTCCGCATCTGTAGTGAAGAGGAGATCGAAGCGGGAGATTCAGGTTTCTCGGATGTCAGGATCGTCCATTCCGCTCTCCCTGAATGCACTATGGACCAAATCGACTGCTCATGCAGGTTCCTCGGACATTCCCTCTCTTCCCCCCTCTTCATCGCCGCGATGACCGGCGGCCACCCCGATACAACCGAAGTGAACCGCCGCCTTGCACGGGCAGCCGAACATTTCGGCTGTGCTATCGGTGTCGGATCACAGCGGGCAGCGCTTGAACGGCCGGATCTCATCGAGTCGTTTGCGGTTGTCCGGGAAGAAGCCCCAACTGCCTTTATTGCTGCGAATATTGGGGCTGTACAGCTCCGTGAACACGGTGTTGCATGGGCAGAGGAGGCCGTATCAATGATCGGTGCGGATGCGATCGCAATCCATCTCAACTTTCTGCAGGAAGCGATCCAGCCCGAAGGCGATCGTGATGCAGCCGGATGCCTCAGCGCAATAGAAGAGCTCTGTTCTGAAGTGTCGTTCCCCGTGATCATCAAGGAGACGGGGTCTGGCATATCCCGCGAGACCGCACGACTCCTCTGGAATGCCGGTGTCCATGCAATCGATATCGGAGGCCATGGTGGTACATCATGGGCACGTATCGAAGGGATACGGGCAGAAGAGAGTGACGGCACCTTGCAACAACGTCTCGGTGAAGACTTCATCGATTGGGGTATTCCAACGGTGGTAAGCCTGATAGAAGTCAGAGAGACCGGAGGGCCGGTGATTGCAACAGGCGGCGTCAGAAGCGGCGTCGATATCGCAAAAGCCCTTGCACTCGGTGCCGATATGGCAGGGATGGCACTCCCGCTCCTCGCACCTGCGATGGAGAGTGATGATGCACTCGCATCAGCCATCGACCATATCCACAGACAACTGAAAGCAGCGATGTTCCTCTCGGGAGCCGCGACCATACGCGATATGAGGTCGGTTCGGACATATATCACCGGAGAAACACGCACAATGATACAAAAATACGATTAGAGGTACATTATGGAGATAGAAGTAATCGCTGTCGGCGGATACGACGAAGTTGGTCGGAATATGACCGCGGTCCGCTGTGGCAAGGATATCGTAATATTCGATATGGGACTCCGGCTTGACCGGATCATGATCCATGAGGATGCGGATGTTGAAAATATGCATTCTCTGGATCTGATCCAGATGAAGGCGATCCCAGACGATACGGTAATGAACGGGATCGAAGGAACAGTCAGGGCGATAGTCTGTACGCATGGACATCTTGACCATATCGGGGCACTTCCAAAACTTGCCCACCGGTACAACGCACCCATCATATCGACACCATATACGACTGAGCTGATCCGTCAGCAGATCGCAGGAGAACAGAAGTTCGGGGTGAACAACAAACTCTTTGCTCTCAAATCAGGCGGCAGATACACCATATCACAGAATCTGACGCTTGAGTTTGTACGGATGCAGCACTCGATCATCGATACCGTGATGGCGGTGCTCCACACACCTCATGGTGCGGTGATCTATGCAAACGACTTCAAACTTGATCGGACACCGGTCATCGGAGAACCACCGGACTTTGCCCGTATGGCACAGCTTGGAAAGGAAGGGGTACTCCTTCTCATAACCGAGTGTGTCAATATCACGTCAAAAGGCAGAGCCCCAAGCGAGCGGATTGCCCGCGATCTCTGCCGTGATGTCATCACGAGTTTTGAGGATGATAAAAACGCCATCCTGGTGACGACCTTCTCGTCCCACATCTCACGGCTGAAGACCCTCACCGAATGCGCCCATGAGATAGGAAGAAAACCGGTCCTCCTCGGCCGCTCGATGGAACGGTATTCAACAACCGCCGAACAGATGAAGCTGGTTGCGTTTCCGAGGTCAACCTCGGTCTTTGGCAACCGAAGGACAGTCGACCGGATATTCCGGCGGATGATGAAGGAAGGCAAAGAAAAATTTATGCCGATCATCACCGGTCACCAGGGAGAACCGGGGTCGGTCCTGACACGGATCGGGCAGGGGGATACCCCGTATCGTCTTGAGAAGGGCGACAAAGTCCTCTTCTCTGCAAAAGTGATACCAAATCCGATGAATTATGGACAGCGGTACCTCACCGAGACGAGGCTTCGGATGACCGGGGCACGTATCTTTGATGAGTTGCATGTCACCGGGCATGCGTACCGTGAGGATCATTATGAATTTATCCATCTGCTCAACCCGCAGCATATCATCCCCTCACATGGAGATCTCAGAATGACGGCGTCATATGCTGACTTCGCTGCTGAGCTCGGGTATACACTCCATCAGGATGTTCACCTGATGACAAACGGCCAGCGGCTTCTGGTTCACAAGTAAGAGAGGTAACGACCATGGATCTACAAGAATACCTTGAATCTGTTGAGGATCTCATCGACAAGACGATCTTTCGATTCTTTGGAGATGCACCCGGCGATCTGAACAAAGCGAGCGCACACCTGCTCCTCGCCGGCGGAAAACGTCTCCGCCCTGCAATGGTGATGCTTGCAGCGGATGCGATTCATAAGAACGCATCGGATAAGGTCTTTCCTGCGGCTCTTGCACTTGAAATGACCCACACCTTCACACTCGTCCATGACGATATCATGGACCGTGACTCACTTCGGCGAGGGGTGCCGACCGTTCATACCGTATGGGACGAACCGATCGCGATCCTTGCCGGAGATGTCCTCTATGCACGTGCATTTGAGCTGATCTGCAAGGCCGATTCAGATCCTGCATCAAAAGTCCGTGCCATTGCGATGCTCGCAAAAGCCTGCGAAGAGATCTGCCAGGGGCAGGCGGACGATATGTCATTTGAGAAGCGGACTGATGTCTCCCGCGGTGAATACCTGGATATGGTGCGGAAGAAGACCGGTGCACTCTATGCAGCGGCTGCCGGGATCGGCGCCATCCTCGCAGGAGGGTCACCTCAGCAGGCAGAAGCACTCCACAATCTCGGTATGACGACCGGGATTGCGTTTCAGATTCAGGATGATCTGATTGATCTTCTGACACCCCGGGGCACAAGCGGAAAAGACCGTGCATCTGATCTTCGTGCAGGTAAACAGACCCTGATCGCCATCGTTGCAGGAGAGCGGGGGATCGATCTCACACCCTACAAACGAGATCTCACCGATGAAGAGATAGATTCCGTTATTAAAAATCTTGAGGATGCGGGTGTCATTAATGAGGTCAGACAGATCGCACTCAACCTCGTTCAGGATGCAAAGAAAGGGTTATCTGTTCTTCATGAGTCCGAAGAGAAACAGTTGATCATGCAGATGGTCGATTTCTTCGTGACCCGGGGGTTCTGAGATGGATGAGGAGGCTCGTCAGATCCTCAAACAGTACGCACTCCAGAATGCAGTGAAGCATAAGAGCGTTCCGCGTGCAGGAGCCGTTGTCGGAGCGGTCCTCGGAGCCAATCCGGAACTTCGGAGCAGGGCAAAGGAACTGAACGCGATCATCGGATCTGTCCTTGCCGATGTCGAGGCTCTCACTCCTGAAGAGAGGGAGGAAGAACTCATCCGATCAGCACCGGATCTTGTCGCCTCAATGCACCAGAAGAAGGAACGGTCAAACGAACTGCCACCGCTCCCGGATGCCGAAGGTGGTGTCGTGATGCGGTTTGCACCAAATCCCTCCGGCCCCCTGCATCTCGGCCATGCCAGGGCATCGATTCTCAACGACGCCTATGTCCGGCGGTATGGTGGGAAGTACATCTACCGGATCGAAGATACCGATCCGAAACGGGTTGATCCGGATGCCTACCAGATGGTCAGAGAGGATCTCGAATGGCTCGGGGTAGAGATCTCAGATATCGTCTACCAGAGCGACCGGCTCGATATCTATTATGACTATGCAAGACAGCTGATC
>NZ_JAUSCG010000197.1 GCF_030651615.1 Methanocalculus sp. | reverse complement strand
GACAGCAAGCCATCGGAGCGGATAACGTCCTGCAAGAGTCGGATCATCATCGAGTATCCTGACGATTTCGGATATACGTGCCTCTGCTTCGTCTCCATACCCGATCATATGAGTATGTTTCTCCCCCTTTGCTGCAATTTTTACAACTGCATCAAGGAGGTCTGTAAGCCCCTTACCACTCGTTCCGACGGTTCGTATGACCGGCATTGCGAGGAGTTCGGAGAGGCGTTTGTCATCGATGGTGTCGCCCCTTCCCTCAGCAACATCAGCCATATTCAGGGCGATGATGACCGGTCGTCCAAGCTCTGCAAGCTGCATTGTCAGGTAGAGGTTTCTTTCAAGGTTTGATGCATCCACGACCTGAACAACGACATCAGGGTGATCTTCAATGATGAAATTACGGGCGATCACCTCGTCGGCCGAATACGCCGTCAGGCTGTAGGTACCGGGAAGGTCGGTAACTTCAATGGTTGTACCTGAGTGATCAAGCTTTCCTGTCTTCTTCTCAACGGTGACGCCAGGCCAGTTTCCGACATGCTGACGGGCACCGGTGAGGGCATTGAAGACCGTCGTCTTCCCGACATTCGGGTTGCCGGTTAACGCAACTGTTATTGTCTTCTTCATACAGCAATCATCTCCGGCGCAATCTGGATCTTCATCGCCATGCCACGGGAAAGAGCATACCGGCATCCGGCAACAGAGACGATGATCGAACCCCGGTCTGTTGTGACGACGGTAACCTCGGCATCAGGGATGAGTCCGAGATCATAGAAGCGTCTCCTGAGTCCTTCACCTGCATTGATCGCAGTTATTCTGGCAGTCGTTCCCGGAGAGGCAAGGGAGAGAGGGCATGATGTCATCTCACGCCACCTCCATGACAACTTCAATGCAGGCTGCATCACCCTTTCTGATCGAGAGATTATAGCCTTTAATACGGAACTCGACCGGATCACCAAGTGGTGCAACCCGTATCGACTCGATGATGGCACCAGGAATGATGCCCATCTCAAGCAGGCGCTTCCGAAGGTGCCCCTTTGCCCGGACACTTACAATCCGCGCCTTATCTCCGGAGATGACCGTATCAAGGGTAACTGGAGATTTGTCTGGTACATTCATTATCTCCTCTTCTGTTGTTTGGTAGGGATAACCCCGAGTCGAAGAAGATTCGAAAAGTAAAGAGAAAACCACACATTATTAGGTTTTATGCAAGGAACCGAAAGAAGAGGAGAGGGATGTCATCTTCTGTTACAGAGAACAGGAAGTGCTGCTCCGATGAAGGGGTCATGAATACGCTCCCCCTCGATCCCGCAGACTTCCCAGATGACCGCTTCAACAACGAGATAGACGATGCAATCGGTCCTGAGACACCCGGTTACTGCATCACGCCCACGTCCGGCAGTCGCATGCAGGTGGAGAGAAGGGCCATCCGTACCCGGATAGATCGTGGCCGTTCCAAGACACTCCCAGCCCCCTTCGATCGTCTCCCTATGAGGCACCGGAGGGATGACTGCTTCTTCAGGGCCTGTTACGAGACCGGCAGAGTGGAGTGCCCCAAGAAATGAGATGACTCCATGGCTGATGCTCTGCTCTTCCACAAAACTGCGGGCTGTTTCAATAAAATCCTCTCCATCATCGAACCTGAGGAAGAAGACCCGCCCGACCGTACCTTCGGAGTATTGCATATAAGATTGTGTGTACGTGATCGAGGTTATGGTTTGGGATCAAAATCCATAGAGGTAAGAACCAGTGGATCATTACCGGATTATAATGGATACAGACGATCAGATCCATCCACTGAACGCTCCGGAGATATCCCTTCGTATGAAAGAGATCGAGAGAGAGACCGGAGAGTTATCGCCTTTTCAGAAGGTCCTCCTTGGAACAGACGGTTCAGTCACTCATCTCCTCTCACTTGCGACAGAGGGTCTGGTCGGGGTGAAGACCCGACTCCAGGAGGTGATACCAGCAGACCGTGAGGTTGCACACCTCCTTGCTCTGGATGAAGGTGATCGTGTGAACCACCGGATCGTCGATCTCGGGGAAGGACATGATGGAAGACCACTCATCTATGCTATCTCATATACGCCGATCAACCGGCTCACCCCGGAGATCGCAACCGATCTGATGAAAGCTGATATACCGATCGGGATAATTCTCCGGCAGCACCGGATCGAATCGAGACGGGAGATCCTCACTATTGATTCGTATCCGGCAGATGCTCATCTCGCGGAGATCTTTGGCATCATCCCCGGGGAACCGCTGTTTGCACGACGGTATCGGATCATCCACAAGGAAGAGCCGCTGATGGTGATCACCGAGATCTTCTCTTCAGGCACCTTTTCCGATACGAAGAGGGTCATTGTGGATACACCAGCCCGACTTCATCTTGGTCTGATCGATCTGAACGGGAGCAGCGGCCGGGTCGACGGGGGGATCGGGATCACCCTTGACCGGCCGCATCTCCTCGTTGAGGCACGGGCTGCCGGCCGGGTGAGTGTTCTTGGAGGAGATGAGGAGAGCAGGAGGCGGGCAGCAGAGGCTGCAACTGCTATGATCGATCACTTCGGACTCAGCGGAGGTGCCACTATCATCCTGCATACCCTCCTTCCCCGGCATGCCGGCCTTGGGAGCGGAACCCAGATCGCCCTTGCAACAGGCAGGGCGGTTGCAGAGCTCTATGGCCGTTCAGTGCGTGCACTGGACTTAGCCAGGATCACCGGCCGGGGTGGAACTTCCGGGATAGGAACCGCCGCATTTGACTCAGGTGGGTTCATCATCGACGGAGGACACAAATTCGGACAGAATAAGGAGAAGACCGGGTTTAAACCCTCATCTGCATCACGGGGGATCACACCAGCCCCGGTCACCATCCGCCATCCGTTTCCTGATGAGTTTGGGATACTCCTCGTCACCCCGGATACGCAACCTGGTGCATCTGAGGAGGCCGAGGTGGATATCTTCTCGCAGCACTGCCCGGTGCCACTCTCCGAGGTGCAGGAGATCTGCCATCTTATGATGATGCAGATGCTCCCGGCGGTCGTTGAATCGGATATCGAGCAGTTTGGAAAGGTGGTGAACCGCCTCCAGAAGATCGGATTCAAACGGCATGAGGTGGAGCTTCAGCCTGAAAAAATCCGGAATCTGCCTGCAATCCTCTGTGAAGCAGGAGCATACGGAGCAGGTCTCTCCTCATTTGGTCCGACTGTCTATGCGATCATCCGAAAGGGAGATGAGGCGGTGGCAGCAGCGGCCCGGACCGCACTTGAAGGGATCGGTGGGACTGTGGAGGAGGTTTCGGCAAGGAACACCGGGGCGATCGTTCGGATGGGGTAAGATTCTGCATTCGTACGCGATATCTTATTATCCTGCAGGAAAGAGGGATGGTACAGAGAGGGGGTGGATTGAGTACGTCAGAGGAGGACCACGTACGATATAACCGGCTGATGACGGTGATGGGTGCGGCAGGGGTGTCATGGTGGGAGGTCGATTGCAGAACAGGCTCGATCACCTTTTCTGATCAAAGTATCTCAATGCTCGGATACCGCCCGGAGGAGTTCACATCATATACCGATTTTACCCGGATCATTCATCCGGACGATCTGGAGGGGGTGATAGAGGCAACAGAGGCACTCCTCACCGGGAGGATCGATTCGCATCAGATCGAGTACCGAATCCGGGTTGCTGATGGAACCGATATCTGGATCAGTGACACTGCGAGCATAGCTGAGCGTGATGATGCAGGAGACCCGGTGATATGCGTTGGGCTCGTTGCGGATATCACCGAGCGGAAACGGGTGAAAGAAGCACTCCGTGAGAGTGAGAGGAAATACCGGCAGCTGATGGAGAACGTACCGGATGTGATCTTCTCCCTGGATTCATCCGGGAATATCCTCTTTCTCAATGAAGCACCCGCATTATTTGAAGATTATACTCCTAATATGGTTGTCGGAAAACCATTCCTTGACCTCATCCATCCGACAGATCGTGAGATGGTACTGAGTGATTTCCTGCAGGCGAACGAAGAGGGGCGGGAATATACCAGAGGGCTTGAGTTTCGCTGTGTGGGGAGAGAGGGAGCAGTCACCTGGAAGGAGCTCCACTCCCATACACGATATGATGAAGAGGGACGGTTCATTCAGGAGGACGGCGTCCTCCGTGATATCACCGAGAGGAAGCATGCAGAAGAGGCGCTCAGGATCGCAAACCATAAATTCCAGATCCTGACAGGCATCACACGGCACGATATCCTTAACCAGGTGATGGTGCTTCAGGGTTTCCTCTCCTTTGCCGAGGAGATGAGTGTTGATCCGATCCAGTCCGGGTACCTGAACAAAGTGAAGAAAGCAGCCACCGCCATCCAGCGGGATAGTGAGTTCACCCGTGCTTATGAGATGATCGGGGTCGATAAGCCTGCATGGCTATATATCCATGACCTCGTTGCCAGGATTGACAATGGTCATCTTTCGATCAGAAACGAATGTCAGGATATCTCTCTCTATGCCGATCCGATGCTTGAGAAGGTCTTCTCGAATCTGATGGATAATACCCTCCGGCATGGTGAAGGGGCAACGACCGTCAACCTCAGAAGCAGTATCAGGGATGGGGGGCTTGTAATCTGTTGGGAGGATGATGGTGCAGGGGTGCCCGATGATCTGAAGGAGAAGATCTTCAGGAAGGGATTTGGGAAGAACACCGGATTCGGACTCTTTCTGGCACGTGAGATCCTCTCGATCACCGGGATCTCCATCAGGGAAACCGGGGTTTATGGTGAAGGGGCACGATTTGAGATACTACTGCCGGATGGGGCGTGGTGTGCTTCTTAAATCAGAAGAGGTGAAGAAGAACGAGACCATATCTGATACCATGATCATCATCGGCCACCGGGGAGCCCGTGCCATCCGGCCTGAAAATACCATCGCTGCACTCCGGGAAGGAGGCAGGTGTTCAGACTATGTCGAGATCGATGTCCGCCTGAGCAGGGACGGTGTGCCGGTCATCATTCATGACCCAACCCTTGACCGGACGACGAACGGGATCGGCAGAGTATCTGATCATACACTGGCAGAACTGAGAGAGCTGGATGCCGGGGAGGGTGAACTCATCCCGACACTTGCAGAGGTGCTCGCACTTGATCTCGGAGGGTGCGGGCTTGTCATCGAGCTGAAGGAGTCAGGGTATGAGGATCAGATCGCAGCAATGCTACGAGAGAGTACTCTTTCGAAGGTGCTGATCGTCTCATTCGATGCAGACTGCCTCAGGCGGATCACCTCACTCCTCCCGGAGATTTTGGTCGGCTCGATCTTCCGGTCGATGGAGCCAGATCCATTTGAAGTGGCGAAATCGATCCAGGTAGCCTTCATACTCTCCCGGTTTGACCTGATGACTCCAAAAATCGTCTCTTCGGTAGGTGAGGCGGGTCTTGGTGTCATCGCCTGGACACCCAATACCAAAGAGGAGTATCAAGAGGCATTCCGTCTCGGGATAGACGGCATCGCAACCGATGAACCCTGTGATGCACGAAGGTATCTTGTACAAAAAGAGTGAAGTACACTCTACAATGATGAGACGAGGAAGGGTCATCTCCCGAAGATCCTGTCTGACAGGCGGCCTGATCCTTCTGCTGCTTGCAGTATCCGGGTGCACCACTCCGGCGTCTCCGGATGGAGGGGATATCATACCAATACTTCAGACTATCTCAGCAGATGAAGCGATGATACAGACTGGAGAGAGACCGGATCTCACTATCATCGATGTCAGGACGGCAGGAGAGTTTCAATCGTGCCATCTCAGGGGTGCAGTGAATATGGACATCTCCAGAGACTTCTCCGGCACTGTATCCGGGCTCAACAGGGATGAGCCGTACCTCATCTATTGTGCCGTCGGCGGCAGGGGAGCCTCAGCTCTCCGGATGATGGGCGACCTCGGATTCACCGAAGTCTATAATATCGGCGGCGGGATATCTGCATGGCAGAGAGCCGGGGGGTTGATTGAACGGTGATGATGATCCGGCCTGATGTGGGACGAATGTTCTACAGAAGAGAGACTGCACAACAGTTGGCAACCGGATTTCTCTTCTGAATCCAATACACAACCAGATCTCAACGCATATATAAAATGAATATAACCTATAGGTATGATACGTAGATTTGCACAGAGAGATCTCCACTATTTCAGGATCTGTGTTGTACTATGCTGTATTCTCCTTCTTCCCGCCTCTGCTTCGGGATGTACCATCTTTGCCATAACACCCGGTGCATCAGATGATGGGGCGGCCTACCTCGGCCATACCAACGACGGTGTAGGGAAGGATTGGAGAAATCTGGATGATGTGATGATCACCTACATACCCCCGGCAGAACACAAACCCGGGGAGAGGAGACCCGTCTACTTCGATCCAAACAGTGGATCAGATGCAGCCGGAGGTAAAGCATCAGATTCATCCCGCATTATTCTCGGCTATATCGACCAGGTTCCCTATACCTATGGGTATTACACCGCTTCATACGGAATTATCAATGATCAGAACCTGATGAGTGCCGAATGCACAGATTATGCAAAGTATGAACCTTCTGCTGAGGAGGGCAGAAGACTCTTCTACTCATCAGAACTCTCTAATATTGCTCTTGAACGATGTACACGGGCAGAAGAGGCAGTACTGCTTGTAGGAGATCTGATCGATCGGTATGGGTACTATGGAACCGGCGAGACCCTCATCTTCGCAGATTCGGAGGAGGCCTGGGTCATCGAGATGTGCGGCAATCCGGAAGGGAATGGCGGGCTCTGGGTTGCTGAGAAGGTTCCGGACGGGGAGATCTTTGTTGCCGCAAACACATTCCGTATCCGTGATGTCACTCCGGGAGATCCCACTATGCATCACTCAAAGAATCTCTTCTCTGTTGCAGAGAAGGCGGGTTGGTGGTCACCATCTGATGGTCCGCTCGACTGGCTTGCAACCGTGAGCTATGGAGAGTACGCCCACCCATACTACTCGCTGATGCGGGTCTGGCGACTTCAGGACACTCTTGCTCCGTCACTAAACCTAAGCCCCTATGTCGAGGACTCATATACCCGTGCATATCCATTCTCATTTACACCCGATAAGCCGGTGAACTTCAGTACTGCTCTGAATCTCTTCCGGGATCACTATGAAGGAACAGAGTTTGACCTAACAAAATCGCCGGCTGCAGGGCCATTTGGAAATCCGTACCGGTACCTCGGTCCAGAGGATGCGCATACAAACTTCCAGAACGAAACAACCATTGAAGTTCGTGCAGGAGCAAATCCACGTCCGATATCTGCGATATTCTGTAGTTATAGCTATGTCACCGTGGTGCGCCCTGATCTCCGGAAAGAGGTTGCCGGGGTCCTCTGGTTTGGACCGGCGGTAGCATATGAGACGGTGTATGCACCAATCTATGCAAACTCAGAGAATGTATCTGCATCCTACTCAACCGGAAGTCGGCTCAGATATAACTATGATACTTCGTACTGGACATTTGCCTTACTGACGAACTGGGCGATGCTCAGATATGATGCAATGATCGGCGATATCCAGCATAGACAGGAGTTCCTTGAAGAGATGTCCTATCAAATGCTTCAGATTACCGATCAGAAGGCGACCAACCGTCTGCAAGCCGGTGACAGTGCCGGTGCACGATCTATTATGACGAACTTCACCGTGCAGTGGGGTGATGAGATCATCGACACCTGGAAGCAATTAACAGCAACCCTGATCGTCAAGTACTCAAACGGTCTTGTGACGGATCCGATCACCGAAGAGGTGACGGAGGGGGGATATCCGGATTGGTGGTACAATGAGACCGGATATCAGTATGGTCCAAGGGTATACCAGTACAAAGAACTTCGGGAGACCCCGGATCTCACCTATACCGGAGAGCGGGTCGTAGTACCGAAGGGATCATCGTTTGCAGATATTCAGAAGCTGCTCTGAAGGGTTAGGAAGCAACATAATGGTCAGGTACAGTGATGAGATGACCTCTGTCCCTGATGGAGAGGAGGGGCATTTGCCCTTCCATATGCCTTTTATTGATCGTTTACATCTTCATGATGACGATCACCACATTACGTCTCCCGATGATTGACAGGTGACTGTATGGAGATGAGAAGATGGAGGGGAGTATCGGCTTTCCCAGAGAGTCTTTTCAGATTATTTCACCGATATGAAGAGTGTGGCACATGGATCTCAAATCGTGCACCATTACCATACTCTCCGGTCTCACGGATGGTGATGCCGGTGATCCCAAGGATCTCCCGTGTAAGGAAAAGACCAAAACCGGTATGCTTTCCAAAACCACGCTCAAAAATACGCTCTTTATGATCATCAGGGACTCCGGCTCCATCATCCTCCCAGATGATCGTGAGATCATAATCACTATGCCTGTAATAGAGATGAGCACCGGTTGCTCCTTCACCATGCCGGAGGGTATTATCCATCAGATTCGAAAAGACCTTCTCAAGCATCGGATCAGCCAGAATCTGCATATCTCCACATTCATTTCGTATTGGGAGCCTCCCATCATCGATCCTCGCAATCAGCTCCTGTATCGGGAGCCAAACTGGTTGTTTAAAACCGAAGTTCTCATAGGATCGGGTGAATTCGCTGTAAAGCTGAATGGAATCTGCGGCTTTCTTCACTTCATCGAGATATCTTGTCTGCATCGTATCAAGACTCATATCCTCGGCAAATGAGAGGAAACCCTGAAGTGCCATCACCTGATTCATGATATCATGACGGGTGGTACTTGAGAGGAGTTTGAGTTTATGATGTGCAACACGGAGTGCCTCTTCTGAAAGCTTCCGATCTGTGATATCGCGACCGACAGACTGGTATTCAACGAGAGCACCAGATAGATTGAATATTGCCCTATCACTCCACTGCTGCCACCGGATCTCACCATCGGGCATAATAATCCGGTGTTCAACCGTATCAACAGGATGATCAGGCGTGAGAGATGCAAAGAAGGTTCTGACCACCGCTGAATCGTCCGGGTGAATGGCAGGGGAGAATGTTGAGCCGATTAACTCATCTTTTTCTCTCCCAAAATACCGTGCATACGCATCATTCACAAGGATATGCGTACCGTCAGGTCTGAACCGGCAGATCAGTTCAGTCTGGTACTCGATCACCGTCTGATACCGCGCTTCACTCTCACGGAGTGCCTGTTCTTTTGCGATGATCTCATCAAGCTGCTGGCGGATCTCCTCTTCACTCGCCGCCAGTTCTTCATACGCATTCATGAGCCGCTGGTTCTGCTCCCGGAGCACCTCTTCGGCACGCTTCCGGTCAGTGATATCCTGACCCTGTGCAATGATGGCACGAAGACCACCACCATTCTCTGCTTCGATGGTTGCTGAGTTCCAGAGCACAAACCTGAGCCCTCCGGTTCGATCCATGACCGGAATCTCAACAGTATCCCAGACCTCCCCCTGCATCGCAAGCCGGATCTTTTCCATTGATGCATCTCTTGTATCATCTGGGAAGAGGATATCAAGGGTCTGCCCAATCGCTTCATCTGCAGGAATGCCCGTCAGCCGTTCGAAGGCATGGTTGAAACGGGTTATCCGGTATTCTCTATCCCAGACGATGATCGGGGCATTCGCATAGGAGATGAGTTTCTCAAGGTACTCATTCTTCTCGAAGAGTTCTCCCTGCATGTGGATGAGTTCATCAAGCTGGGATCTCAACTCTTCTTCTGCAACAGCAAGAGACTCATTCTTATCACGGAGTTCCTGATGGGTCTCCACAAGTTCATTATACTGCTCCCGGAGGATCACTTCAGCAGCTGAAAGCTGTTCGTTTGCTGCCTGGAGCTCATCACGACTCTGCCGAAGTTCCTTCTCAGAGCGCCTCTGCTGAACCGCCATCCTGATCTTATGAGTCAGCTCGGCAAACTGTGCCGTTGGGTTCCCACCCTTCTGAAGATAAAAGTCAGCGCCGCTGTTCAATGCCTCGATCACCACATCCTCCCGCCCTTTTCCGGTGAAGATGATGAAAGGGGTCTCACTGCCACCGGATCTGAGCTCTTTGAGGAAAGAAAGACCA